>JAZQJX010000051.1:0-12711 GCA_045541875.1 Clostridia bacterium
ATATTCGGCAGTTATCTCTAATTCATTTAACCTGTTTTGAGATAGTCAAGCGGCTATCTCTGTTTGCTATGAAATTCTTTACGTTGATACTTTATTAATTTTTTCATTTTACCTATTGACTTTATTTAGCAGGTTTCCTATGTTATAAAAATGAAAAAAATATGGTGTAAAAATTCTTGCCAAATTTTTACACCATATTTTTTTCTGTATTCTTAAATTTTCAGAATTGGAAAATTGATTTTTGAATTCACAAAAATGAGACAGCCTAATCAATCATTGTAAAAACAATCATTTTTCCATCTGATTATATTGGTATCTATATATTCCCATATTTTCCGATAATCTTTATCGCTGCGGATAATATGGTCATGATATGAGCGTTGCCATATATTTTCATCATATTCTCTGTTACAATATCTTTTTAATAAAGATATAAATTTTGGTGTTTCATTATTGTAGGGTGCGGCGGTTTCCGACGCACCGCATTTATAATCTGTGATATTAAGTATCAAATGAAAATGATTTGGCATTATAACATACTTGTCTACTTTGATATGTGAATATTTTTTGTTCATCAAATTAATATATTTATCAAGAATTGTTCCATATTCAGACAATATGATTTGCGGTGTGTCGAAATCGCCACACCCTACGATTTTTCCAAGGATGCTTTTTCTGTCTTTAGTACAAACCGTCAGAAAATACATGCCCGGTGTTGAGTAGTCATATCTTTTCAATCGTGTTGGTTTTCGTTTTTGAAGATCCATAATATATGTCCCTATATTTTCAGATATTCACTTTCAAAGATTTATGTCAAGTCCATCAAAAAAATCATCATATGTGCATTTGTAAATTTTCTTCAATTCTATAATAACACTTGCCCGAATATTCAGTTCTCCCGCCTCATATTTTGCATAGGTACTTCTCCCTATGTCACATCCGTGACGCTGAAGTTCAGCGCATAATTTTTCCTGGGATATATCGTGTTCATGGCGTAATTTTCTTAAGTTATCACCCATATTACGATCACGTCTTATTTTTTGCTCCATAAATCACACCTCACAGTTTGTGGTTGACCAGTATTGGTTGCAACTACTTGTATTGTATGATATAATCAGAGAAAATATTGTCCGTGATATTGGTCAAATATTATGCGAGGTGATTAATTTGAGTGAAAAAAACTATACATGTTGTTTTTTCGGGCATAGGAAAGTAAAATTGACAGAAGATTTAATGGTGCGATTGAAGGATGTTATAGAATTTTTGATTACAACAAAAAAGGTTGACACATTTCTGTTTGGTAGTAAAAGCGAGTTTGACAAACTGTGTTTGGAGGTTGTTACAGAGGCAAAAAAGAAATACCCTCACATAAGACGAATCTATGTGAGGGCGGAATTTCCATATATAGATGAAAGTTATACATCTTATCTACTGGAATTGTATGAGCATACATATTATCCCGAGCGGTTGTTAAATTCCGGACGTGCCATATATGTCGAACGCAATTGTGAGATGATTGATAAAAGTGGATATTGTGTAATATATTATGATGAAAGTTATATGCCTCCAAAAAGAAAAAAGAGCAGGAGAGACCAGTGTTATTATCAACCAAATAGCGGCACGAAATGTGCTTATGAGTATGCTGTCAAAAATAAATTGCAGATTGTAAACGTTATATGAGTTTTTATCTCAAAAACATTCTTAAAAGTTTTCCGTAAATTTTTCTGTTGTAGGGCTGATAGCGCATGGGGAGATCCATAAAAGTCTTTTTGTCAACAATGCTTTTTGTGTGAGAAAAAGCATCAAAACCTGTTTTTCCGTGATATGAACCCATTCCGCTTTCGCCAACTCCGCCAAATCCCATTTCAGATGTTGCAAGATGAATGACGGTGTCATTTATGCAGCCTCCGCCAAAGGGGATTTTTTTTGTGATTTCATTAATTAGTTTTTTGTCTTCGGAGAATATGTATAGAGCAAGGGGTTTTTGTCCTTGTGTGAGATAAGAAAAAATATCTTCCGGTTTTTCATATGTAAGAATGGGTAAAACAGGCCCGAAAATTTCTTCCTGCATAACTTTGTCATCAAAGGTGATGTTTGTCATAACAGTGGGAGCAATCTGCAGACTTTCTTTTTTCGTCTCACCGCCAAAAACCACTTTTCCAGTATCAATGAGACCTTTGACTCTGTCAAAATGTTTCTGACTGATGATTTTTCCGTAGTCGGGATTTTCAAGGGGATTTTCCCCGAACTGACGTGTAATTTCCTTTTTTATGGCGTCAAGAAGTTTTTCTCTGACACCTTTTTCGCACAAGATAAAATCAGGTGCAACGCAGGTCTGACCGCAGTTTAAGAACTTTCCGAAAACAATTCTTCTTGCCGCAAGGGATATTTTTGCACTTTTGTCCACAATGCAGGGACTTTTTCCCCCAAGTTCCAGAACTGCAGGGGTGAGATGTTCACTGCAACATCTCAGAACTTCTTTTCCCACAGCCTGACTTCCTGTGAAAAACACCAGGTCAAATTTCTGATGAAGAAGAGCGGCGTTTTCTTCCCTTCCGCCGGTTATCACTTTCACAAAGCCCTCGTCAAAGGTTTCGTCTAAAATTTCCTTTAAAACTTTGCTTGTTTCGGGGGAATAGGCACTGGGTTTTAAAATGGCAGTGTTTCCTGCGGCTATTGCATCTGCCAGAGGCTCGATTGTGAGAAGGAAAGGATAGTTCCACGGACTCATAATAAGCACGTTTCCATAAGGTACACTCTGTTTGTAACTTACCGATGCAAACTGGGGAAGAGGGGTTTTGACAATTTTTCTTTTTGCAAATTTTTTCACGTTTTTAATCATATAACTGATTTCAGTAAGAGAAAGCCCCACTTCACACATAAATCCTTCAAAATCGCTTTTCCCAAGGTCGGATTTAAGGGCACTATTTATTTTTTCTTCATTATTCTTTACTGCATCATAGAGTTTTTTCAGCATTTCTTTTCTGAAATTCACATCAAAGGTTTTTCCGGATGCAAAAAATTCTCTTTGCTTTTGCAAAACATTTTCAATATTCATACATAAAACCTCTCTTTAATCAATCATCATATAATAGAATTTTTCAAGTTCCTTTGAGTCCATAAGTTTCGGGACAGGATAGAGGGGATTTCCCTCTTTTCCTGCGTGGCGTGCCATTTTGGGGATGTCTTCTTTTTTGATTCCCTCAATTTTTTCAGGAATTCCCATATTTTTATTTTTCTCTTTCACTGCGTCAATGAAAATCCCTGCACCTTTTTCAAAAGAATCATTTTCAGAGCAGAGCCCTGCAAAGAGAGCAAGTTCATAAAGTTTTTTGTGAATACATTTGCCGTAATCTTCTAAAAAGACGGGCAGAAGTACTGAGTTTGCAAGACCGTGAGGTGTGCCATACTGACCGCCGAGGGAATGGGCAACGGCGTGAACATAGCCAACATATGACTTTGAAAAAGCGATTCCTGCCTTGTAGGCAGCGTGGAGCATATTTTCCCTTGCCTCTCTGTCATATCCGTCATTGTATGCCCTTTCAATGTTATCAAAAACAAGTTTCACAGTTTCCTTTGAAAGACGGCGTGTTTCCTTTGTTGTGGATTTTCCTATGTATGCCTCAACTGCGTGAGTGAGAGCATCCATTCCCGTGGTGGCTGTAAGGTGTTTTGGCAAAGTGAATGTAACTTCCGGATCCAAAACCGCAAAGCGGGGAATCAGGGGGAATGAATTCATTGTATATTTATGTTTCTTTTTCTTGTCGGTTATAACTGCCGTAAGGGTTACTTCACTTCCCGTTCCTGCAGTTGTGGGAATTGCAAAAAGGGGCGGAAGTTTTCTGAAAATCCGAAGATTCCCCTTTAGAGAAGAAAGTTTCCTTTTGGGATATGCAACTCTTGCTCCCACGCCCTTTGCACAGTCCATGGAAGAGCCGCCCCCAAAGGCAATGATGCATTGGAGTTTCTCCTTATTATATATTGAAAGTGCATTTTCCACATTTTCAACACTTGGATTAGGCTCTGTTTCTGAATATACAAAATATCTGATGCCGCTATCCGAAAGTGCCTTTTCAAGATTTTCAAGGGCTCCGCTTTTGTAGAGGAAACTGTCTGTCACCACAAGGGCAGATGAAAGGGAAAGTTCCTTTATTTTTTGGGGGATATCTTTCACCGATGAGAGAATTTCCGGTTCTCTGTAGGGGAGAAAGGGTGCGGCAATTCTGAAGCCTGTCTGAAATGTTCTGCACCATAATTTGAATAGTATGTTCATAACACCACCTCCAACTTGTTGATTTTTCAACATCTACCATATTATAACAAACCCTCTCTCATTTGTCAACATTCGGACTTTCAAAAACAAACTCACCGCAAAGTGCCGGAAATATATTAATGATAAAATTAATGTAGTTTTTGTCTTTACGCCAAAAACAGAGAATTGAGGCACTTTGCTTACTACAGAAACGCTCATTGCCGTACCTATGTACTGTCTGCTTCGCGTTTCTTTGTCTGAGTCCGTTTTTGTTTGTCCGAGGACTTTCAAAAACAAACTCACTGTCAAGTGTCGGAAAATATATAAAAGAAATATTAATGTAGTTTTTGTCTTTACGCCAAAAACTACAATTTAAGGCGCTTTGCATATCTGTTTTAGAAAATTTTTCGGGTTATAACCGCAAAACTATTGATTTTTTCAAACATTTGCGGTATAATACTTCAAAGAGGAGGTGCGAATTATGATTTACAGACCTATGTATGTAGACATAATAATGAAGTATGCGGATGCACCGTTTGTAAAAATACTGACAGGTATCAGGCGCTGCGGAAAATCAACAATTTTGAAAATGATAATGGGTGAACTCAAAAACCGTGGTATTCCCAAAGAGAGGATTTTAAGTTATCGTTTTGATTCTATGGAATATGAAAATATGACGGCGAAGGAAATGTTTGCAGAAATTAAAGGCAGGCTTTCGCCTGATGAAAAAACATATATATTTCTGGATGAGGTTCAGGAAGTGGAGCAATGGGAAAAAGCGGTCAACTCTCTCGCTTCTGATTATAATGTTGACATTTATGTTACGGGCTCAAATTCTCGTATGATGTCATCAGAGATTTCAACATATCTTACGGGAAGATATATTGCTTTTCGTATATATACACTTTCATTTTCCGAGTATCTTGACTTTAAAAAAGAATATGGAACTGTTACGGATATAAAAAGTGAATTGTTTGAATATATCAGATTTGGCGGGTTCCCCGCAACCCATCTTCAAAAATATACAGATGAAGATGTGTATACCATAGTAAGAGATATTTATAATTCCACAATATTTTCAGATATAGTCAAACGAAATCAGGTGAGAAAGGTAGATCTGCTTGAACGTATTGTTCGATTTGCATTTGATAATGTGGGCAAAACCTTCTCGGCAAAATCAATATCCGATTATTTGAAAAGTGAGCATAGAACGGTGGATAATGAAACAGTATACAACTATCTGGAAAAATTGGAGAGCGCATATATTTTGCACCGATGTTCAAGGTATGACATACAAGGCAGAGAAATCCTCAAAACTCAGGAAAAATTTTATCTTGCAGACACTTCCCTTCGTCACAGCGTTCTTGGCTATAAATCCACATCGGTAGCTTCCATGCTTGAAAATGTGATATATCTTGAATTGTGCCGGAGAGGATATTCGGTAAATATCGGGAAAACTGCCAATGGGGAAATAGACTTTATTGCCCAAAAACAAGGGGATAAAATCTATGTTCAGGTAACAAAAGAAATCAGAAGTGAAGAAACCGAAAAAAGAGAATATGACAGATTGCTTGAGATACGTGATAATTATCCCAAATACCTTTTAACAACTGATGATTTTGCAGGAGGGAATTACGAGGGAATAAAAACGATGCATATAACTGACTTTTTGCTGAGTAATGAATTTTAACCGCGCAGACTTGTCAAGGTTAATTTACGATTCAATAGTAAATTAACCAAAAATATTTTTGCTTTCCCATATTTTTCAACAAAAAAGGAATAACATTCTTCTTTTACTTTAAAGAAGAGTTATTCCTTTTTAATTTCTATAATATCTGAAACTTCACAGTCAAGAGCATCTAAGGTTTTCGTGCTTATTGCCTCCCCTTTTTTCATTCGGTGCAATGTGTTTGCGGAAAAGCCTTGCTTGAAAATAAGGCTATATTCAGTTATATCCTTTTTGAAAAGGGGTTCGTAAAATGGTTTGTAACTAGTCATTTTTATCACCAATAATATTTTAAGTATACTCAAGGCATTGACTATACCCAAAATATTGAGTATAATTATATTTATTATTAAATAATTACAGGTTTTTTGAGTATAGGGAGGAAAAAATGAAGAGCAATTTTTTGAAATTAACGCTTTTATTAGTTTTTGCTGTTATGCTTTTTGCCATACCAAATGATGCAGATGCAGCTACATATGATAAATATACATACACAATAAGTGGAAATGAAGTAAAAATTACCGGCTGTGACACATCTGCAAGCGGGGCAATTGTAATCCCAAGCGAAATTGCAGGAAAAAAGGTGACAAGTATAGGTAGTTATGCGTTTGAAGATTGTACATCCCTAACCTCAATCACAATCCCCGACTCTGTGACAAGCATAGGGGGTAGTGCGTTTTATAATTGTACATCCCTAACCTCAATCACAATCCCCGAATCTGTGACAAGCATAGGGCATGGTGCGTTTGAAGGTTGTACATCCCTAACCTCGATCACAATCCCCGACTCTGTGACAAGCATATGGGGTAGTGCGTTTTCTGGTTGTACATCCCTTACCTCAATCACAATTCCTGATTCTGTGACAAGCATAGGGGATAGTGCGTTTTATAATTGTACATCCCTAACCTCAATCACAATCCCCGAATCTGTGACAAGTATATGGTACGAGGCGTTTTCTGGTTGTACATCCCTAACCTCAATCACGATACCCGAATCTGTGACAAGCATAGGGGATGAGGCGTTTTCTGGTTGTACATCCCTAACCTCAATCACGATACCCGAATCTGTGACAAGCATAGAGTCTTATGCGTTTTATGGTTGTACATCCCTAACCTCAATCACGATACCCGAATCTGTGACAAGCATAGGTAGTTCTGCGTTTTATGGTTGTACATCCCTAACCTCAATCACAATCCCCGAATCTGTGACAAGCATAGAGTCTGGTGCGTTTTATAACACAGCATTCTATAATGATAGTTCCAATTGGACAGATAGAGTTTTATATATTGGAAATCATTTGATTAAGGCTAAAACATCAATTTCCGGAGAGTATATAATTAAATCAGGAACCATATGCATAGGTGGTTCTGCGTTTTATGGTTGTACATCCCTAACCTCAATCACAATCCCCGAATCTGTGACAAGAATAGGTGGTTCTGCGTTTGATGGTTGTACATCCCTAACCTCAATCACAATCCCCGAATCTGTGACAAGTATAGGGTACTGGGCGTTTTGGGGTTGTACATCCCTAACCTCAATCACAATCCCTGAATCTGTGACAAGCATAGAGTCTCATGCGTTTAGAGGTTGTACATCCCTAACCTCAATCACAATACCCGAATCTGTGACAAGCATAGGGGACATGGCATTTTACGGATGTTCATATTTAAAATCCGTCCTGTATGGAGGTAGTGAAGAAGAATGGAACGAATTAAAGAAATCTATCGGTTTAGATAATGATCGTGTTCTTAATGCTGATATAACATATAATTGCCTGTACATTTACATTACAGATATGAACACTGGGAAAAAAGAATTAATTATTATCTTATCCGGGCAAAAAATTGATTACTCAAAAATTCCGCAAAAGGAAGGTTATATAACTGTTTTATATGAAGAATCCAATCCTGAAACCGTTATTGAGAGAGGCAGGATCTTTTATGAAAATTCAGATTTACTTGTTGATTATGTTGAAGCGTGTACATATACATTTCTGAACAGCGATGGGTCTGTAATTACAGAAAAAACTATTGGCAAAGGCGAAAAGATAGTCGTGCCTGAAGAGAATCCTGTTAAGGCATCCACCGCAAAATATTCCTACACCTTTGCAGGCTGGGAAGGCTATACAGAGGGAATGACAATTACAGAAGATATAACCTTTACACCCATATTCACAGAAACCATAAACAAATACACATATCGTTTTGAAAACGAAGACGGAACACTCATCACATCAGGCACAGAGGATTACGGATTTTCAATTGCTTTGCCGTCTGAAACGCCACAAAAACCATCTACTGCAAAATATACTTATACCTTTGCAGGATGGGATGGCTATAGCGAAGGTATGACACTTACGGGTAATGTGACATTTAAAGCAAAATTTACCTCAGCCGTCAATCAGTATACATATATATTCCTTAATTCAGATGGAAATGAATTCTACTCAAAAACTGCAGATTACGGAACGAAAATTATTCCGCCCGGTGATTCGCCATTCAAAGCGGAACAATACCTTTTCACAGGTTGGAGCGGATATGTTTCGGGAATGATTCTTACAGAAGATGTCACTTTTGAACCTCAATACACGTTAAAATCTTACTATATAACAGTCGAAGGACTTTCAACTCCGGTTTCTGTTGTATATGGAAATAACTATCAGATTACTCCGGCAAAAAAGATTCCATATACATTCGGCGGATACTACACCGAGCCAGGTGGCAAAGGCGCAAGACTTACCGACAGTGACGGCAACAGTGTTGAAGAGTTTGGTTTTCTTGGGGATATAGATGCATATCCATATTTTGAAGATATGGATAAAAATATAATTACAATAGAATCAGATGTTGAAGATGCAGAGCCGGGAGATACAGACATTGTTTTTGACGTAAAACTTGCAACAAGCAAAGAAGTTCAAAATGCAATTCTGTATGTAAAATATCCTTCTTCTCTGTCCCTTTCCGATATCACATCACCAACCTTTGCGTATGTTGAAAAGCAGAGTGAAAAAATTGTAGGAGACCATACTGTTGCAGAGATTTTTTGTATTTATTCCTTCAACGAAGACATCATTCCTGTTTATGAATACACGGATGTATTAAGTCTGAATTTTGATGTTTCAACAACTGCAATTCCCGGAAATGTCACAGTTGAAATAACATCCGACAGCATTTTAGTTGGTGAATCAGATTATGCCTTTGATGTTATTAAAAGTCAGGTGTTAAAAATCAATCCAAAACTTGCAGAATCCATTTCCATCAGCGGAAGCACAAACATATCTGCCACAACAAAATACACTGCAACAATTTATCCCGATTATACGACAGACAAAAGTGTTGAATGGTCTGTGGATGATGAAACAGTTGCGAAAATCACACAAGAGGGTTATCTTATCCCGGTTAAAACAGGAACAGTAAAAATAACTGCAAAGTCTGTTTCAAATCCTTCCGTATATGCAACCAAAACCGTATATGTGGCAAAAAAAGCGGACATTTCATCTGTTACAACAGACAGGGGATACTGGATTGAATCTTTTGATTCTGCAGATTATGATTATGAAATTATTGTAGATTCAGATGCAACAGAAATCAGTTTCACATCTGTATTCACAGGCGGACTTCTCAAGGTTAACGGAAGTGTTGTGCTAAGCGGCAGAGCAAAAACAGTTTCTCTCACAGGGGACACAACAACCATTACCTTTGAAAGAACAAATGTGACGGATTGCACCAATTCTGAATATGTAATAAAAGTTACAAAAAGCGATGATGCGCTTCTTGTGAAAAGATTATCATCTCATAAAATCAATGTTATTTTCAACAAGTCAAAAATTCTGGCATTTGAAAAGGCTGATCTTCTTGTTGTCCAATATGGAGAAAAGGGAAAACTAATCGACATTTCCTCTGTTGAGGTTATGAAGAATGATAAAGATGCAGAATTTGAAATTGCCATATTAAATGATTGCGCGGAGTGCAAACTTATGCTTTGGGATGGTTTTTCAATGACAAAACCTCTTTGTATTGGTAAAACAGTCAATATAGAAGAATAAAAAACAAAATCATAAAAAGCGGAACCTGAGAAACAATTATAACAAAAAACGCTTGACAAATATTTTCCATTGTATTATAATGATAAGGCTGATTTTAGGTCGATAATTTTCAGCAGCCCTTTTTCAAGGGTTCCTTGCTCCAACATTTTGGTTGGGATAGGCGGGATAAGGCGTGGGTTTTCCTAATCCCTATTCCATAGCCGTCAACGTCAGTGCTTCTGCTTCGCACCGTAAGAGGGTGCTCGCATCAGCAGACGTTTTGGCATAAGTTCCACCATCCAATCGTGCTTCGCACTTTTGGGGTGTCACTTAAATCTCTAATCCCTACGTTGGGGCCAAAGTCCACAAGGAGGTGAAACATTATGACAAATGTTATCAACAATTACGAAACTATTTTTGTTATCGATGCGTCTTTGCAGGAAGAACAGATCAATGCTATTTCTGAAAAGTTTCAGGCTATGATCGCTGCTAACGGTAAAGTTGAATCCGTTGACGTATGGGGCAAAAGACGTCTCGCTTATCCAATTGACTACAAAACAGAAGGTTATTATGTTTTAGTTAATTTTGCAAGTGAGGCTGAATTTGTTGCTGAACTCGAAAGAGTTTATAACATCACCGATGGCTTACTCAGAACAATCGTAATCAGAAAGTAATTTTAGAGGTGATAGTATGAACAAAGCAATACTCGTTGGTCGTTTGACCAGAGACCCCGAACTCAGAACAACTGCATCAGGCGTTAGTGTCTGCTCATTCACAATCGCTGTGAACCGCAGATTCAGAAATGCCGAAGGTAACTATGACGCAGATTTTATTTCCTGTGTTGCATGGAGACAGCAGGCTGAGTTTATGGCAAAATATTTTGCCAAAGGACGCATGGTAGGTGTTGTAGGAAGCATCCAGACAAGAAACTATGATAACAAGGACGGTCAGAAAGTGTATGTGACAGAAGTTGCAGTTGACGAAGTTCACTTTGTAGACAGCAAATCTTCTTCAAATGATTCTTTCCAGACTCCCGTATCAAACGATGCTCCCGCTCCGGCAATGCCCTCATTTGATTCAAATGACGGATTTATGCCAATGCCGGCAGCAGATGATGACCTGCCTTTCTAAAATAATTTAAGGAGGTAACAAAAATGGCTGAAGAAAAAACATTCCGCAGAAAACCCAAAAGAAAAGTTTGTGCTTTCTGTGCTGACAAAATTCAGGAAATTGATTATAAGGATATAGCAAAACTCAGAAGATATGTTTCTGAAAGAGCAAAGATTCTTCCCAGAAGAATCAGCGGTAACTGTGCAAAGCACCAGAGACAGCTCACAATTGCTATCAAAAGAGCAAGACACATCGCTCTTTTACCTTTCACAGCTGAATAATAACAAATCAAAAGAACTTCCATTCGGAGGTTCTTTTTTGCTGTATAGAAAATTACGCAGAATTTGGTTCGCGAGATAAGATGTATATCAAATTACGCCCGCGACTTGGGTGCAGGCTCAGCCTGATTTTTTGATGAATTGCGCCTTGGCGCATGAATTGACAACAGATGTTGTCATGAATTCTCGCTTCGCTCCATGAATTGAAATTTTTCAAATTTCATTAATGTGCAAACTCGACTTGTCGAGTTTGTTCCGAAATGCCTGCAAAGCAGGCAATTCATGCACCAAACGGTGCAAATAATGGCGTAGCCAATTCATGAAACCGAAGGTTTCAATTCATTTTATTCCACATTTTGTGTCCCCTGAAAACCCCACCACAATATATGTTTTTTGTGGCTATTTCACACAATTTTCTTGTGCATTTTGTATAGATTTTACGATTATTTTGGCAGATTTGGTGAAAATAAGCCTCAAACACCGATGAAATGGGGCTTTGAAGCCCCTTGACAAAGGAAAAATACCGTCAAATTGCATATAAAACAAAGGAATATGACCCAAATGTATTGTTGGAAATTAACGAAATTTTAAAATTTTGGCTCGTTGGGGAGTTTTAGGTAAATATTACCCTTGAAAAGTTTGTCAAAATATAATAAAATAGCCTATGTGTGGCATGACATACGATGAAGTGGGAGGTTACCGGACGTACCCAATGCGTCCAATTTCCATGGAGAATGTCCAGATCTTTGAATCCGGGCGGCAAGGTCACAGTGAATACCTCAGTAGTATTATGCCCCGGTATACCTATGCCGGGTTTTAAAATGAAAGGGTATGACACACACGGATGTGTGTAACTGTTTTTATGACTGCCGATATGGCACCGAAAATCAAATTATGTTAGGAGGTACTATCAATGGCTAAAAGTCAGAAAATCAGAATCAAGCTCAAAGCTTACGACCACCAGTTAATCGATCAGTCCGCAAAGAAAATTGTTGAGACTGCCGAAAGAACAGGTGCGAAGGTTGCAGGTCCTATTCCGCTGCCGACTAAGAAAGAAGTTGTGACAATCTTAAGAGCAGTTCACAAGTACAAAGACAGCCGTGAACAGTTCGAAATGAGAACTCACAAAAGACTTATCGACATTTTAGAACCTACAGCTAAGACCATCGACACGCTTCTTAAAATATCTCTCCCCGCAGGTGTAGATATCGAAATCAAGCAGGTTTGATGAAGATGAGCAGAAATTGATTCTGCCATGGTTGCTGTCTCATCCTAAGGCAGCAGGTCATGTTGGAGCACCTTAAGCTTCAACCAATAACCA
>JAZQJX010000052.1:0-9179 GCA_045541875.1 Clostridia bacterium
TCTAAAAAAAGAAAGTCGCAAAAAATTGTTGTAGCAGTTTAAAGTTACTTTTAATATATAATTTAAAATAAATTATTTAGGCTGTTTTCCGATATATGCAAGGATACCGCCGTCTACATAGAGAACATGGCCGTTTACAAAATCGGAAGCATCGGATGCCAAAAATACTGCAGGTCCGATGAGGTCTTCAGGATCTCCCCATCTTTCAGCAGGTGTTTTTGCAAGGATGAAAGAATCAAAGGGATGTTTTGAGCCGTCAGGCTGAACTTCACGAAGAGGAGCAGTCTGAGGAGTTGCAATGTAGCCGGGTCCTATGCCGTTGCACTGAATGTTATATGCACCATATTCAGAGCAGATATTTTTTGTGAGCATTTTGAGACCGCCTTTTGCTGCTGCATATGCAGAAACGGTTTCTCTTCCAAGTTCACTCATCATAGAACAAATGTTGATAATCTTTCCGTGACCTTTTTTGATCATTGAAGGAATAACTGCTTTTGACATAATAAAGGGAGCGTTGAGGTCAACGTCTATTACCTGTCTGAATTCTGCTGCTGTCATTTCACACATTGGAATTCTTTTGATGATACCTGCGTTGTTGACGAGAATATCAATCACACCAACTTCTTTTTCGATTGTTGCAACAAGATCTGCCACAGCATCTTCGTTTGTTACGTCACAAACATAGCCTTTTGCCTCAATGCCTGCTTCAGCATATGCTGCAAGACCTTTGTCAACGAGTTCCTGTTTAATGTCGTTGAATACGATTTTTGCACCTGCTGCAGCAAGACCTGAAGCAATTGCAAAACCGATACCGTAGGATGCACCTGTAACAAGTGCTACTTTTCCGTCAAGACGGAATTTGTTCATATCATACATTTTCTTTTCCTCCTGAAAAATTATTATATTATCTTAAATCTTTTGTTTCGATGAAGTCCATATCATCAAATTCCTGATTTTCTCCGCACATTGCCCAGATGAATGAGTATGCTTTTGTACCAACACCTGAGTGGATTGACCAACTGGGGCTTATAACTGCTTCTTCATTGTGCATGATGATGTGGCGGGTTTCGCCGGGTTCACCCATCATGTGGAACACTGCATCGTTTTCACCCATGTCAAGATAGAGATATACTTCCATTCTTCTGTCGTGAGTATGACAGGGCATTGTGTTCCAGTTTGAACCGGGTTCAAGTTGTGTGAGTCCCATTGCCAACTGACAACTCTTTATTACATCGGGATGGATGTACTGATTGATAACTCTCTTGTTGCAGTCTTCAACTGTTCCGCAGGGAACTTTTCTTGCCTTTGTAATGTCGATTTTAACAATCGGATATTCTTTGTGTGCAGGGCAGGAACTTATGTAGAACTTTGCGGGATCTTCGGGATCTACGCTTTTAAACGCAATGTCTTTATTGCCCATACCGATATAGATACCGTCTCTGGGGTTCATTTCATAGTCAACACCGTCAATGGTGATGACACCTTTTCCGCCAATGTTGATACAGCCCATTTCTCTTCTCTGAAGGAAATAGTCTGCTGCAAGTTCTTTTCCTGCTGAAAGTCTGAGAGCTGCTTCAACAGGCATAATTCCACCGGTGATGATACGGTCGATGTGGCTATATACCATACGAACATTATCTTTTGTGAAAAGACTTGCTATATGAAATTCTTCTCTTAATCTGTCTGTTGTGTAGTGCTTAACATCTTTTGAGTTTGATGCATTTCTGATTTCCAAAGTTTTCCACTCCTTTTTAATATATTTTCCGTAAACTTCTATCTGCGAAAGTGCCGCCCATGAAAGAGGGTATGACACCTGTGTCAGACGCTTTAAGATTATGTATTCTGTTTCTTTCTTTTCAGGGAGGATTACTTCCTGACCTGCACTGATTCCTTCAAAATTTCCTGTTACGGTTGTACCGTCGGAAAATTCAAAATCAATTGCTTTCCAGAAAGTGTCGTGAGGAAAATCCGCTCTTAAAAAGATTACGATTTTGTCAACTTCAACTTTCTGACCGAAATCAAGGCGATATTCAAGGTCATCTCTTGCACCGCCTGCCCATGAATTGTAAGGATATGCGCCGTGACCTTCGTTCTGAGTGTTACCGTCTATGGCATTTCTCTCATAAAAACAAGGCTCGCCTCTTGTTACAAAGTTTGCACTTGCATGGGGGAAGAATCTGTCTTCACCGTGTTTGTCATGAGGATTGAGTGCGATGTTACGGTATGCATAAATCTCATCGTCACTCACTTCTCTTGCAGAGAGGATATGTTCATCTCCGCCAAAAGCATCAGGTTCATAACCTGCCATTAAAGGTCCCATGGGAACTTCATAGATGAAAGACTTGTTGGGAATATGAACTATGCTCTCCCCTATTTTTTCATCAAGTTTTACGGCAACAAATTCGCCTTCGGTTATGTCCACACGGATTTTGTCACCTTCAACATATTCGCCTTTATAGGTTACTGCAATGTTTTTCCCTTCCGCTTTGAACTTGAGTTGTCCTTTTTTGTCAATAACTTTCAGGTAAATAATTTTTACCACCTCCATATGTTTAATGCAAAAATCAATATGTTGTCATACATATCATATTATACTAAATGCCGGAAGAAAAGTCAAGAATTGTTAAGTTATTATCAGAAATCTGAATTCATCTCAAAACTGATACATTTTTATTTGCTGTTATTAGATTATGTGGCATAGTTACTCTGTATTTTCCGTGCATCTGCTTTTGCGGGTGCACTTTTTAATGTGTGTCCTTTTTTAAGACATAGCAAAAAAGTTCCTCTAACTGACATTGCACAAAATAACAACATAAAACAATATAGCAAATATGGTGTTTTTATTGTATTTGCTACCGATTGTTTAATATTATATACTTTAACAGTTTTATGATGTTCATTATAACCATACAGATTTTTTATATTTATGCATACTGCCGATTTTAATCTGAACAATTTACATTTGCATGTTTTTGTGTTAAAATAATATAAATTATAATTGCAAAGGAAGGTCAAAGTGATTATGAAAAGATTTTTAAGTATTCTCCTTACATTTTCGCTGATACTGTCATTTGTAACAGTACCTGTTTCAGCGTCAATTGTTGAAGGAAAAAATGAAAATTACAGTTGGAGTTTTGACACATCAACCTACACCCTTACAGTTGAGGGAAATGGAGCAATAACAGATAACAGTTGGTATAAATATCAGACTAAAATCCAGACTGTTATTATCGGTGAGGGAATAACGGAAATCGGAACAGAGGTTTTCGGGAAACACTATAATATCTCTGAAATTTATTTTCCTTCAACTCTTCAGTATTTAGGAATTTCGGCATTTTTGCATTGCAATCAGATAAAAAGCATATATTATCCCGGTTCACAACAGCAATGGGAAGAAAATGTAAAAGTGGATATGGATTATGATTATAATAAAGTTTTTTTGAGTCCTGAATATTTCGTATTTGGTGACGGTTATGAAGAAAAAGTCATTGAAATCCAGGAAATTATGGAATTTGATACAGACTTTGTTTTTTATGATTATGACACCATAACCTTCCCCGATCAGGTTGTTGCTATGACAGAGGAAGGGAATGTCCTTTGCAATATAGTTCTTGACGAAACTCCGGATTTTACTGAACCCGGAAACTACACAGTTGCGGCACACATAGAAATCCCCAAAGGATACACATATGATGGTGATACAAGCGTAACATTTAATGTGACATTTCTTGAAAGCACAGAAATTATCGGATTTGAAACTCTTCCCGATGTGGAGTGTGAACCTGATTATTCTCCGATAATGCCCCAAAGCATAAATGCAATAACCGAGTCGGGCACTTTTGCTGTAAACCTTACAATCAATACAAGTTATAACACATCAACACCCGGAGATTATACAATTTATGCAACGGCAACAATCCCCACAGGATACAGATTGAAAGACGGAGTGAACAGGGTTTTAAGTTTCACATTGACGGTGAAACCATATCCAAACGGCTTGTGCGGTGAGAATATCAGATGGAGTCTTGATAACAACGGCAGAATAACCTTTACCGGTTCGGGCGATATGTATGAGTATGATAATACCGTTGAAGGAATGGAAGTGCCGTGGTTTAATCTTCCGTATGACATAAAAAGTATGTCTTTTGACAATGGTATAACATCATTTGCCAATGATATTTTTGCAGGAACAGATGTGAGTTACATATCCCTGCCTGCATCCCTTTGCAAAATCTCTCCCGCAACTTTCAGAGAATGTGCACTCAAAAGCATATCCATATCGGGTAACAACAACTTTAAATTAGTCAGCGGAGCACTTTATAAAAAAGATGAACCAACAAAACTTTTGTGGTATCCGAGAGAGTTATATTGTTCATGGTATTACATAAATACAGATACAACCGAAATTGCAGATTATGCTTTTGAAAATGCTCTGCCTGATATGATTTATGTGCCGTCTACCATAACAAAAATCGGCACACTCGGTCTTGGAAATACTGCTCACCTTGTGGGAAATGCATCTCTTCGTGAATATGCACAGGAAAACGGAAACGAATTTTCCCTTGTTCGTGTTGAGGGAATTGACAATGTGGATGATATAACAGTTTATGTGGGAGATGAGGTTAATCTTCCTCAGTTTGTCAGAGCAACACTTGAAACAGGTGACTATGTTTATCTCCCGATTCAATATGAATCATATGACCTGAATCCCGATACAAGCCGCGAAGGTAAAATAAGCATCTGGGCAGATGTTGCCATTCCTGATGATTATTCCTCCGAGAATACGTTTACTGCCATATTTTATATAAATGTTGTGAAACGTGTGTTTACCGGTGACTGCGGTGATAACCTTACCTGGAATCTTGAAGATGGCATCCTCACCATTTCAGGAACCGGCGAAATGTATGATTCCTGTTCATGGGAAAACATTAATGAAATAAAATCTGTTGTTTTAACTGATGGAATAACATATATTGGAGAAAATGCATTTGCAGGCATGGATATTGACTCTCTTGATATACCTTCAAGCGTCACATCCATAGGTAAAGGATTTATTGCAAATACAAACATTACTTCCATTACACTTCCCGAAAACCTGCAAATTATTGCAGACGGTGCTTTTTACGGAAGTTCTGTTTCGGATATTACCATAGGCGACGGTAATACATACTTCAAAATGTCAGACGGTGTTCTTATGGACAATTCCGGAAAGAAGATTATATATTATCTTCCAAGCCTTACAGATTCCGAATATAAAGTCCCCGAAACAGTTGAGAAAATAGCATCTTTTGCTTTTGGCGGTGCATCCAATCTTGAAATTATTGAAATCCCATCTTCCGTTGTTGCAATCGGAGAAGACGCTTTTGATGGCATTTCACCTTCCCTCAGGGTTGAAAAGGGAAGTTTTGCAGAAAAATATGCAGAAGATAACGGCATAACATATGAAGCGAAAGCCGGAATAATAGAAGAAGGAACAAGCGGAACGCTTTCCTGGACTGTTGATTCTGACTACACAATGAGAATAGATGGAACAGGGAAAGTATACTACGGCTCTTTCTCCTGTGCAAACGATTCCTTTGTAAAAAAAATCATAGTAGGCGATGGAATAACCGACTTTAATTTCGGATTCCTGCTTGATTATGATAGCGTTGAAGAAATCTATCTTTCTTCAACTGTGGAAGAAGTTGCAAATCATAACGAATATAATTTCCCCACGCTCAAAGCAATTTATGTTGATGCAAATAATACAAGATATTTTTCAATAGACGGTGTTTTATATGATGATTATTTCACCCGCACCAATCTTATAAGATATCCCGATGCAAAGACCGGAGAAAGTTTCACAATCCCTGCAGGCATTGAAAGAATTGCTGAACAGGCGTTCCGCAACAATCCCTATCTCAAGGAGATTGTAATCTCCCATGACGTGGAAGATATTGCAAGAACTGCATTTATGAACTGTATTGGAATTGAAAACTATGAAGTTGTTTCAACAAACGGGCAGTTCCGCTCAGAGGACGGCGTTATTCATCCGAAAGAAATAAGATCAATTCTTTTCTATCCTCCTTCAAAACCTGACGAGGTATATGAAGTTCCCTTCACAGTAGATGTGATTTGTGATTATTCATTCTATAACACACAGTATTTGAAAAAAATAATTCTTCCGGATGACCTTGGCAGCATTTGTGACTATGCATTCGCAAACAGCGTTGCACTTGAAGAAGCAAATCTTCCCGACGGTCTGGTAGTCATCTATAAAAACGCTTTTGAAAACTGTGTATCCTTAAAGAGTATCTCACTTCCCGAAGGTATTACATATTTGCCCAAAGAAGTATTCAGAGGTTGTACATCTCTTGAAACAGTCACTTTGTCACAAAGCCTCAGACACATATACGAAGGTGTATTCAGAGGATGTACTTCCCTTAGCAGTATTGATTTCAAAAATGTTGAAGACATAGGACAATATGCATTTTACGGTTGTACAGGACTTGAAACAGCGGATTTTGGTGAAGAACTTGCACTTGTATATGATTACGCATTTTTCATGTGTTCATCCCTTGAAGAAGTTATACTTCCCGAAACCTGTATACAGATTTTCAACAATGCTTTCAAAAGTTGTACATCCCTTAAAAAACTACGTTTCCCTGGAATAAAGAAAATAAATTACTACGCTTTCCAGAATTGTACATCCCTCTGTGATGTGGAATTCCCGCAAACTCTTGAATATATATTTAATTACGGTTTTGCAAATACTGCACTTGAAACTGTTGTACTTCCAAAAAATCAGGAGTTTGATTATATTTATCAATACTGTTTTGCAGATTGCAAAAATCTGAAATCAGTTACTATTCCGACTAATGTATTGCATATTCAGGACAATGCCTTCAAAAACTGTACTTCCCTTAAGGAAATTTCTCTTCATAAAGATATAGAAAGCATTGATTCATATGCTTTTGCAGATTGTTGTTTCGATAAGGTTGATTTTTGGGCAGAGCTCAGCGAAATACCAAGCGAACTGTTTAAAAATATGGCATTTACTGAAATAAACATCCCTGCAACAGTTACAAAAATCGGACCTTCTGCATTTGCCGGATGCACCATGCTTGAAAACATAGTTATTCCCTCAGGCGTTACAGAAATTGGCTCTTCTGCATTTGCCGCATGCAAAGCACTGGAAGAAATAACACTTCCGTCGGCTCTTAAAACTCTTGGAAAAGAAGCATTTTCGGATTCAGGTCTGAAGTCCCTTACAGTTCCGGGATCAGTTTCAGATTTCAATGTGTCAACAGTATCAAGTTGTGAAAATCTGAAAGAGGTCAGACTCAATCCCGGAGTACAGAAAATTTCAGGAAGTTACCTGTCAGACTGTCCTTCCCTTGAAATAATCTATGTTCCCTCATCAGTAACAACAATTGCTCCGTTATTCTTCCCCTCAGGCATTTCGTTTGTCGGAACAAAAGGCAGTTATGCAGAAACATATGCAAAGAGCAAAAATATACCTTTCATATATCCAAAAATTCCAATAACAAACCTTAACGCCGTATGGAACGGACTTTCGGGCAGTGAACTTACATTTGGAAGCTCTCTCAGCCTTCCTGAAAGTTTCTATGCATCAACATCCTCTTCATCAATTAAAATTGAGATAGTTTATGACGGAGAGATTGACACATATTCACTTGGCAAGCAAACTGTAAAGGCAAGTTTTACCATTCCTGAAGGATATGAACTTGCAAGCGGACTCACAAACGAAAAAGTGCTGACGTATAACATAGTTCCGGCAAGAATTTCTTCTGTTTCAAACTGGGCATCTCTTACAGGTGCTGATCTGACTCTTAATGAGTATTATTATCTGCCAACATATGCAACTGCAACTGTTGAAAATTCATCTGTAAGACTTGAACTTACAATAAGTTATGACAGTGAACTTGATACAAGTTATGAGCATACTCAGATTATAAATGCGACACTTAACATCCCCGAAGGTTATATTCTCCCCGACGGTGAGGAAACAGAAAAGTCACTTGTGTTTAATGTTGTAGACCTGTCTATAAACGGGACCTATGAAAACATATCCTGGAGAATAGAAAATAACGTGCTCACCGTAAGCGGCAAGGGGGAAATGCCCGATTTTGAAGCCGACGAAAAGGCTGGCACAACGGCACCGTGGATTCAGTATACAGATGATATAAGACAGATAGAAATTTCTGACGGATTAACTTCTATTGGTGATTACAGTTTTGCATATCTCAGGAATGTTGATGGAATCTTCATATCAGAAACTGTAACTTCAATCGGTGATTTTGCATTTGACGGTTGCAGTTCAAATGCAAAGAATTGTCAGATAGAACTTCCGGAAAACCTCACGCATCTTGGCGAGCATTCTCTTGAAGGGATGTCAATAGACCGTATTGTTCTTCCGGCAGGAATCACAGAAATTAAGGCAGCAACATTCTATAAATGTGCAAACCTCTGGTATGTGGTAATCCGCGGAAAACTCACAAAAATAGACGAAGAAGCATTTTACGGATGCTCATCACTCAAGCATATTGAATACAGCGGAACCCAAGCGGAATGGAATGAAATTGAAATTGTCGGCGAAAGAAATGCAGACTATCTTTCTAACGCAACAATTGTGTTCAAATCAGCCGGAGGAAGCGGAGGTGTTTCCTTACCCGAAACCGACAGCAGTCTGAAGGTGAATGAAGAAAAAGGTATTATTGAAATTTCAACACTTGTTCCTGAAGAAATATTTACAGAATACAAATCTGTTGAACTTATTGTGATTGGAGCAAACGGCAAGTCGTTTGAGTCACGCACCGTAAGTCAGGACAGCGATTTTACAACAACAATAGACAGTAAAGGAACAGATTTTGTCAAAGTGTTCATCTGGGAAAGCCTCACATCAATGAAACCTCTTTCAAAAGTTGAATATATAGAGGTATATCCCAAATAAAAAGAGCAAGATGCAATTTTATGATTGCAGACACAGGCAAAGTTTTGTCTGCTAAAAAAAAGAATCAGGATTTTATCAAGAAAAGCGGCTTCGCCCCACCGTCTGCGGCGGACGTGCGGAGCAAATTCGCTTTTCTTAAGCGATGTGCATTTTTGAAAAGCAAAATTTGCTTTTCATACAAATTTGCACGGCAATATAATAAGTTTTTTACTGTATAGAAACGAAG
>JAZQJX010000053.1:0-26444 GCA_045541875.1 Clostridia bacterium
GCTTTTCAAAAAAATTTGCACGGCAATATAATTATTTTTTACTGTATAGGAACGAAGTTTCCTATACAGTAAAAAAGCATGGTTCATTAAATTAGTTTCTTTTTTGAAAAATAATTAATTCTAAAATGTGCGAAAAGGAGATTTAAAAATGAAAATAGGAGTAAGTTCATATTCTTTTATAAAATATCTTTCAGATGGCAGAATGAATCTTAAGGATGTCATAAAAAAAGCAAGAGAGATAGGCTTTGATGCCATAGAATTCATTGGCTTTGAAGATGAAAACTTTTCTTTGGATTTTGCAAGAGAAATTAAAGATGAGGCAAAAAACAACAATATTGAAATATCAGCCTATGTGACAGGAGCAAATCTTTTGAAAGAAGGAGATGAACTTTCAGAAGAAATTAAAACTCTAAAAAAACATATTGATATTGCCGAGATACTTGGCACAAAACTTTTCAGGTATGATGTTGCAGGGCAACTTCCGAGATTCATGTCTTTTGAAATGGCTCTTGAAAAGGTAGTGGATTCAATGAGAGAAATTGCAGACTATGCAAAAGAAAAAGGCGTGATGACAATGATTGAAAATCATGGCCGTGCTTTTCAGGATGCCTACAGAATGGAAAAAGTGTATAACGCAGTAAATCATGAAAATTTCAGTTTGCTTGTTGACATAGGAAACTTTGCCTGCGTTGATGAAGACAGCGTGAAAAGCGTTTCAAGACTTGCAAATCTGGCATCACATGTTCACGTCAAAGATTTTATCATAAAACCTTTTGAAATAGGGCAGAAAGAAGACGATTGCTTTGTTACAAGAGGGGCAAATCGTCTTTATGGAACAACACCCGGCGATGGGGATATAAAATCTGTTCAATGCATTGAAATACTGAAAAAAGCAGGATATGACGGATATATTGACATTGAGTACGAAGGCACGGAAGATTGCATAGTTGCACTTGAAAAAGCACTCAGATATGTCAGATCCGTTTGTTGAATTTTTGTGTTGACTTTATCGGTTTAGTGTGATAAAATAGTAAAAAGTTAAACAATGTTTTTAAGGAGAGACAAAAAATGAAAAAAATAATCAGTACATTATTGGCAGTTCTTATGGTTGTTGTGTGTTTTGGCGCTTGCCAGAGCAAAGATGTTGCAGAAGATGTTCCTGCAGTTGTAAGTGATTTTGATTACATAAAAGACAACGGCAAACTTGTAATCGGTATCACTGACTATGCTCCCATGAACTATCTTGATGATGCAAATGAATGGACAGGTTTTGACACAGAATTTGCTCAGGCTGTTTGTGAAAAACTCGGCGTTGAAGCGGAATTTGTTGAAATTGAATGGGAAAGCAAATTTATTTCTCTTAAAGCAAAAGATATTGACTGTATCTGGAACGGCATGACAATTTCTGAAGAAGTTCTCAATAACACAAGTTGTTCAGATGCTTATGCAAGAAATGCTCAGGTTGTAGTTGTAAAAGCAGATAAAGCAGCAGAGTATACTGATGCTGAATCCATGAAAGACCTTACATTTGCTGTAGAAGCAGGTTCTGCAGGTGCTGCAGCAGCAGAAGAAAACAACTTTGCAAATGTTGTAGAAGTTGTTGCACAGTCAGATGCACTTCTCGAAGTTGTAAGCGGTTCTGCTGATGCTTGTATCATCGACCTTACAATGGCAAATGCAATGATCGGTGAGGGTACAAGTTATGATAACCTCGCAAAATCAATTGAACTTACAGAAGAAGAATATGGTATCGGATTCAGAAAAGATTCAGACCTTACAGCGAAAGTTAACGAACTTATGGTAGAACTCACTCAGGACGGCACACTTCCTGCACTTGCAGAAAAATATGATGTTGTTCTTGCAAAAGGTCTTGCATCACTTGTTCCCGAAGAAGTTGCAGATTCTGCAGTTGATTCTGCAGTAGCATCTGATGCAGAATAATAAACGTAATCAATTTTAAAATATTCAGGCATATGGCAGTAGGCATAAAGCCTATTGCCATTGCTTGCGTAAAGATAAAATTTTGCTCCTTTATATTAAGGACAATTAAAGGAAGATTCATATGTTTATACAGGTTAGTTTAAGTCTTTTGGAAGGCTTTGGAAAAACCTTTGAAATTTTCATACTCACTCTTTTGTTTGCTCTGCCTCTTGGCTTGATAATAAGTTTTGGTTCAATGTCTAAAATTAAAATTATCAAATGGATAATAAGGACATTCATATGGATTATCAGGGGTACTCCTCTGATGCTTCAACTCATTGTCATATATTTTGGACCGGGACTCATAGGCAGCACGGCTCAGGAGTGGATAAGAACAGGAGCAATGTCAGGCCCCTTTGTAGAGTGGCTTGCCTCATGGCATGTTTTTGACCGCTTTTTTGCATTGATGCTTGCATTCGTAATCAATTACGCCTGCTATTTTTCCGAGATTTTCCGTGGCGGTATAGAGTCTATTCCCACAGGTCAGTATGAGGCAGGACAGGTCCTTGGAATGACAAAGGTGCAGGTGTTTTTTAAAGTTGTTCTTATGCAGGTTGTCAAGAGAATAATTCCGCCTATGAGCAATGAATTTATAACACTTGTAAAGGATACATCCCTTGCAAGAATAATTGCTGTTTATGAGATTATCTATAACGCTCAGAAGTTTATTAAGTCAGCAGGTCTTTTGTGGCCGCTTTTCTTCACTGCGGTATACTATCTTGTATTTTGCGGTGCGCTTACACTTATTTTTGGCTATGTTGAGAAAAAACTCGACTATTACAAAATATAAGGAGGCAGGTTATGAGTATTCTTAAAGTAGATAATATATTTAAAAGATTCGGAAAAACAGAAGTCTTAAAAGGTGTCGGTTTTGAAATGGAAGAGGGAGAAGTTCTTTCTATCCTCGGTTCATCGGGAAGCGGTAAAACCACACTTCTAAGATGTATAAATTTCCTTGAAAAAGCAGATGAAGGAAAGATTCTTGTTGATGGAAATGTAGTATTTGATGCTTCGGATAAATCAAAAATGACACCTGCCAAGATCAGAAAAGCCCAACTTAATTTTGGAATGGTATTTCAGTCTTTCAATCTTTTTCCGCAGTATAATGTTCTGGACAATGTAACACTTGCTCCAAAACTTCTTGCAAAAGAGAGACCTGACTGGAAAGAAAATAAAAAACAGATAACAGAGCATATTGTTGAAGATGCAAAAAAAATTCTTGAAAGGGTAGGACTTTCGGACAAACTCGAAAGTTATCCATGTCAACTTTCGGGGGGACAGCAACAAAGGGTTTCTATCGCAAGAGCGCTTGCATTAAAACCGAAAATCCTTTTCTTTGATGAGCCAACATCTGCTCTTGATCCTGAACTTACCGGTGAAATTCTGAAAGTTATCAAAAATCTTGCAAAAGAACATATTACAATGGTAATTGTAACCCATGAAATAGGGTTTGCCAAAAATGTGTCTGACCGCATAATTTTTATGGATAACGGTGTTATTGCCGAAGAGGGGACACCTGATGAGGTTATAAATCATCCGAAAAATGAAAGAACAAAAGTCTTTCTTAATCTGATAGGTCAAAAAGAATAAATATTATAGTATTAAGGAGACAGCATGGGGCTGTCTCTTTAACTGTATAATAAGATATATCGGAGCGATTATATGTATTATGTTTATATTTTAAAATGTGAAGATGATTCTCTGTATTCCGGAATAACCACTGATGTTAAAAGACGTTTTTCGGAACACCTTTTGGGAAAATCACTTTCTGCAAAATATACCCGTTCAAGAAAAGCAAAGTCAATAGAGGCAGTGTGGAGTTGTGAATCAAGGTCTGATGCTTCAAAACTTGAATGGAAACTGAAAAAACTTAATCACAAACAAAAAAAGGAACTCATAAAGAGTCCCTTGATTTTAGAAAACCTGATGGGTGAAGAATTTGAAATTCAAAATTACACCTATGAGCCGTCATTATTGATCATCTGACGGTTCAAGGAAATATGTAGCCTCCATATCGGCAGTTGAAAGAGCAAATGCAAGAGGAAACATTTCAAAAGCATTTCCTACGTTGTTCTTATCTTCCGTTCCCGAAAATCCCATATGATATCTTATGGCAAATGCTTCTTCCCTTGTCAGACGCATATATCCTGATATGATATATACGGATTTTTCGCCGTGGCCGTAGGGGAGTTTGTCGTCATATGAATATGTAGGCACCTGACGCCACACTCCTGACGGATCTTTCACATTTCTTGTTGAAGGCTTGTATATGTTGATTTTACAAAGGTCGTGAAGAAGTGCAACAATTGCAATTGATTCATCGGATGCAGTGAGACCGTAGGTTTCTTTCACTCTTTCTCTTTCCATATAATCTTTTAAACATTCATACACATTAAGACTGTGCTGGCAAAGTCCGCCTGCAAAACTTGAGTGAAATCTTGCACTTGCAGGGGCAGTAAAAAAATCGCTGCTGTCTGTGAGATAGGCAAGAAGTTTGTCTGCACCTTCTCTTTTTATGAATTGGTTGTATATTTCAATAAATTTTTCTTTGCTCATAATATCACCTCTTAAAGTTATTATATCACACTATTATTTAAAATAAAAGAAAAATTTTAAGTGGGTTGTGCATAAATAAGTGCACCAAAGATAAGGACAACCGCACAATTAAAACAAAGTGCCTTTGAACTTGACGAAAGAATCAGAAAGATACTTGAACAGCAGGCGGAAAAGTACGGCGAAATGAAAAAGGGTGAGATGCCGTCAAGAAATGTTACAATCCCAAAAGAAACCGATGCAGGAAAGGTCAGAACATTTCAGAGAACGGCAATTGAGGCTGATTCTGTAAGTGATGAGGCTGCACGTGAAATTGCTGAAAGTATTGCAAATGAAGAACTTTCATCCGTATACGGTGTTGTAAGCAACAAATTGACAAAAAAATGGTGTCAATTGGTGTCAATTGGTGTCAAATCGTATCAAATCGTAATTACTCACAAACGCAAAAAACCGTTTAAATACTGAATTTACCAGCATTCAAACGGGTTTTTAAAAGTCGGAGTGACAGGACTTGAACCTGCGGCCCCTAGACCCCCAGTCTAGTGCGCTACCAGCTGCGCTACACCCCGATATATGACGCGCCTAAGTGGATTCGAACCACCGGCCTAACGCTTAGGAGGCGTTCGCTCTATCCTGCTGAGCTATAGGCGCATACAATACAAATCCATCCGGCACTTTTTCAAGCACCTTGTTATAATACAATAAAAAACAGCTTTTGTCAAGGATATTTCATAAAAAAATTAGATAAATTTAAGGTTTCACAAAACATTCTATTTGACATTATACACAAACGAATGTAAAAACTTACCTTGACTATATTTATATATTATGATAGAATAATATTGGAGTTTTGTATAACGTTAAGGAGGTAGTCATTGAATATGGAAAATAAAATACTTGTTGTAGATGACGAAAAGCCAATAGTTGACATACTTAAGATAAATCTTGAAAAAAACGGATATAAAGTAATTGTAGCATACGACGGAGAAACGGCGGCGGAAATGGCGTATTCGCAGGAACCTGATCTTATTTTGCTTGATGTTATGCTTCCAAAGATGGATGGATTCAGTGTTTGCCGTAAAATAAGGGAAAAACTTGCAGTCCCGATTATTATGCTTACTGCAAGAGAAGAAGAAGTTGACAAGGTTCTTGGCCTTGAACTCGGTGCTGATGATTATATGACAAAACCATTCAGTTTAAGAGAACTTATGGCAAGAGTAAAGGCAAATCTCAGACGTACACAGATTGTTAACCAACCTGAATCCGGTGCGGAAATTCTTTCTTTTGGAGAACTTGTTATTGACTCTGAAAAGTATGAAGTGAAAAAAAGGGGAGAGGTTATTCCTTTGACCTTCAGAGAATTTGAACTTCTTAAGTTCCTTGCGACTAAGAAAGGGAAAATATTTACCCGTGAACAACTTCTCAATAAAGTGTGGGACTATGAGTTTTACGGAGACGTTCGCACGGTGGATGTAACAATAAGAAGATTAAGAGAAAAGATTGAAGATAACCCAAGTCTTCCTGCATATATTATCACAAAACGTGGTGTGGGATATTATTTCGGAGCATAATTTATGTTTAAAAGTATAAGCCTGAAAATCGGTTCAATGTTTGTTCTTCTTACAATTTCGGTAATAATACTTATCGGGACATTTATGACGGATACAACAGACCGGTATTATCATGATGAATTCAGAAAAATTAATTCAACAGTATTTAATTCGGATTATGTTGACTCCCTGAGCATGTTAATAGGCACAGAGAATGCGGCATATGATATATATATGAGCGTTAATGCTTATTCAGGACAACTTGGAATTGATTCCTACAGAAATTTCTTTATTCTTGACGGAAAATCAGGCAAGCCTGTGACAAATCTCTCGTCAAACGAGGGATTGTCAAACACGCTTGAACTTTCACCAAACGTCATAACAGCCATGAACGGCAGCGTTGGAGGGGAGATAAAATCGGAATACAGTTACATGGACTATGCCGTTCCTCTTATGTCCGGAGACAGTGTTGAATATGTTGTATACGTCAAGGACACAAAAGAAGAGAGCAATACGGTTTTAAGGAATATTTTTACAATCATAATTCAGGCTCTTCTTCTTGGAATTATCATTTCCCTTGTATTCGCAATCTTACTTTCAATAACCATAATTTCTCCCATAAAGTCTCTGACACAAAAGTCGAAACAGATGGCTTCGGGTGATTTTAGTTATACCATAGATGTCAAGTCTCCTGATGAAATAGGACAACTTACGGAAACATTCAACTATATGGCAACAGAACTGAAAACAACCATGAGCGCAATTCAGAGCGAAAAAGATAAGGTTGAAACCATCGTGCGATATATGACTGATGGTGTTGTTGCATTTGGAGTGGAAGGAGAAATAATTCATATTAATCCGGCAGCAAAAAAAATCCTTGATATAAAAGATAATGATAGTCCTACATTCGATGAACTTTTCAGTATGTATGAAATCAATATGGGACAGATACTGTATTTCAAACATTTTGAAACTCTTGAGCGTGTCATAGATCATGGTGAAAGGGAGATAAGTGCATATTTTGCTCCTTTTAAAACAGAAGATAAAACAGGCGGCGTTGTAGTTGTTCTGCGTGATATTACCGAAAGAGAAAAACTTGACAAGTCCCGAAAGGAATTTGTTGCTAACGTATCACACGAATTAAGAACTCCCCTGACAACAGTTAAAAGTTATACAGAAACCTTGCAGGACCTTATTTCCGATGAAAACATAGATCATGACACATTTGAAAATTTTCTTTCCGTAATAAACAGCGAAGCGGACAGAATGACCAGGCTTGTTAGAGATCTTCTTCTTCTTTCAAGTCTTGATCACAGTATTGATGACATGGCAAAATGCGAAATTGATATTGCATCTTTAACAAAAGGAATTGTAGAAAAACTTCAACACAGTGCAAAGGAAAAGAATCAGACACTCAGTTATGAACCAACAAACAAAATACCTTTTGTGTGGGGCAACAGCGACAGGCTGGAGCAGGTAATCACAAATATTATCACCAATGCAATAAAATATACTCCCGACGGAGGAAATGTATTGGTGTCAACAATGCATATGTACAGCACCGTAACAATCAAGGTCAAAGATGACGGAATCGGCATTCCGCAAAAAGATATTGATCATATTTTTGAAAGATTTTACAGGGTTGATAAAGCGCGTTCACGTCAGATGGGCGGTACAGGTCTCGGACTTGCTATTGCCAAGGAGATAATAGAGGCGCATGGCGGTTCAATATCAATAAAAAGTAAACCCGGTCAGGGGACAACGGTAATGATAAAAATTCCCGTCACAACCAAAAAAAGCATCTGATAATGTCATACTAATTTAAATCCGATGTAATATTTTTGTAATAAAACTGTAGTATAATAAGATCATAAAAATAAGATGGAGGTGTATAAAGTGAAAAAAATGTCAAAAGTTTTAACATCAATAGTTCTCATCATTGTTTTGTCTGCTGCTGCTTTCGTTTCGGCAATGGCAAGCGGCTCGTCTCTTCCCACCAATTATTCAGGCACTGTTGACTACCTCATCGACATCAGAAATCCGGAAACAATTGTTTCAACTACAACAAACAGAAACTGCGTAATTTCAGCAGTTGCAGTTAAAGGAACAAAAGTCACTCTCTATGCTTACAATCCATGGACAGGTGTGTATGAAGTTCTTACAAATGCCCACGGCGAAAGAATGGAAACATACGTAGGCAGCAGTGGACTTTATGTTCAGCAGATAACATTGAAAGATGGTCTCAACAGTATAATGGTTGTTGCTCATTCCACAAGTGTTACATATGAAGTTGTTAAACTTGAAATTTCATTGCTTAATCAGGGATATATGGATAATGTAAATGCAAAATTCAAGTCTAACGGTATAGGTGTTAAAGATATCTTCCGTTAATCGGCTGGTGAATTTTATTGATGAAAATAGAAAGACTGAAAACAATACTGCTGGTTCTTTTGGTAATCAGCAGTATTGTATTAACAATCAATAAATGGTTCAATGAAAAATTATGGCCGGAAGGCTATAATTTTTTTTCTGGTGTAAAGAATTTCTTTTTCTCATCACAAGACAAAGAGCATACATTTGATCCTGTTGAAGAAATTTTGAAACCGTCAGAAATCATTTTTAACGATTCTCAGAATCACATTCTGTGTACAAAGTCGTCAGAGAACTATAATGTCTATTATGAAGAAATTCGTGATATTATTGAACTTTTTGCCAAAGGCGATTTATATGAAAGGGGACAAATTGAAGAATGGAATGATGCCCTCAAGGGTAAATCATACTATTTTTCATATCCGGTAAAATATAATTCAAACTACTTTTTTTCCCGTGACACTCAGAAATATCAAGGTGATATAAAGGCGATCAGGGAGTTTATCGTCTCAGGAGATGTCAGAATCCCATCAACGTTGTATGTATATGCCAAAGACGCACAAACCGGGGAAATATATAAACAAAGAATCAAATATGACAGCAAAATGCTTAAACTTCCATCAGACAAAATTCCTGTTCACTCTGACGAAACGAACTATTTTTCCTTTGAACTGAAATTTGACCTGGAAACTCAAGGGAATGTTGAACAGCCTGTGGTAATAGATCCTGATGTTTTAATCAGCATAACACCCAAGACTTTGCCCTCAATTTCCGAAGAAAATCTTTTCCACATAATGTCATCAGACGATGAAATTTACACATCAATTTTTTCTGAATTTGGGTATAACACATCGTCGATCAGAAAATATGTTGAAAGTGATAACTCTGTCGTGTTTGTAGAAAACTATGGTACACTTAAGTTTCACTCAAACGGAGTTCTGGAGTTTAAGTCGATTGATGATACAGAGGGTATTGAACTTGGCGGAGACACAGTGTATGAGTGTGTCAATTCGTGCATATCCTTTGTGGATTCCATAATGGGTTGCGTCCCTTTTAATAACTCTATGAACTGGCAACTTTCTTCTGATATTTTAGATATCAAGTCGAAAAGTTTCACATTGATGTTTGACTATTATGTGAATGACAATATGATTGCGACACCATTTGAGGTGTACAATATGAAAAACTCCATAGTTGTTGAAGTTGTTTCCGGGAAGATAGTGAATTACCGGCAACTGTGCAGAAGTTACACAACGATAAATCAATATGTAACATGTCCTTCGGCAATTGATGCCATAGATACAATAGAACAGCAACTGTATCTTCCTGACAATCTTATATCCGACATATTCACAGCATATACCTATGACAGCATAAACGGCATATGGTATCCTGCGTGGTATGTTGAAAATTCTCAGGGTGATATTGCAACCATAGTATTGTAACGGGGGTGATGATATGAACTGGAAAAGAATAAAAACATTTTTGATTGTTTTGTTCTTGATTATCAATGTATATCTCATTTCCACGACATCAGGAATTGCAATCTTAAGAGTGACGCCGAAAACCAGAGTTGAAAAGGAAACAGTGTCAAAGACAGTAAAAGTGATAGAATCAAACTATGGTGTTGATATATCCGAAGACAAAATACCAACAGAGTTTGTTAACCTTTCAAACATAGATGTGACAAATTTTGTCTTTACAGAAAATTTCGAGAAAAAAGACTATGGATTTGTTCAGACTGAGTCGGGATTTGAATGTGAATTTAAAACAAAGACCTACTCATACACGGAGAATATAGCAAAATCAGAAATTATAAGTATTCTCTCATCTCTTGGAATTGATCAGTCCATATACAAGATGAAATTCAAAAAAAGTGACCACGGACTTGTGTGTGTTATTTCCGAATACGTTTCAGGATATCCGATATTTGATGGTCGTATATATGCTGAGTTTACATCATCTATGATAAAAATGAAAGGTAATTGGTATCTGCCACAGCAAACTGAGGTAAAACAATATGAATCATCCGAGCGGCTTCACGATATTACCAGCGTGCTCATAGATTGTGTTTCGAGAGTATCAGGAGAAAAAAGCGAAAAATATGGAATCGAAAATATTGCATATGGCTATTTTGTCGGTTACCATGATGAAAATGTTATAACAAAATCTGCATCAGCCATACCATGTTATATGATAGAAACAGATTTTGGATATAAATATTATTATGATGCATATAATGGAAAATTTTTAAAACAGGAGGGCTAAAAATGGCCAGACAAAAATTCCCTATGGGTGGATTTGGCGGCAATGCCAACAATATGATCAGACAGGCACAGAAAATGCAACAGGAAATGCTTAAGGCTCAGGAGGAAATTGAGCAGAGCAATTTTGAAGCAAGTGCAGGCGGAGGGGCAGTAAGCGTAAAAATGTCAGGAAAAAAAGAACTGACAGAGGTTATAATAAAGCCGGAAGCCTGTGATCCTGATGATGTTGAAATGCTTCAGGACCTTGTGCTTACTGCAGTTAACGACGTAATAAAAAAAGTTGATGATGCAAATAATGCAAAAATGAGTGCTCTTACAGGTGGACTCAATATACCCGGATTGTTTTAATCTTAAAAGCATATCTGATACAATTTGCTGTTTCAGATATGCTTTTCTTGTATGGAAATATTTGGTAAATCTGCTTGCCTGAAACCGGCAATATAATTTTTTGTTACAATAGAATAACAAATTGTCGGATTATATAGAAAAAAAGGTGTATTTATTGTAACATAAAATTGTATATATGTCGAAAAGGAGGCGCAGATTATGCTTAAAAGGTTTGTTTCAATGCTTTTAGTTGTATTGACTTTTTTGGGTATGTCTGCACTTTCTGCAGTCGGATCAGATGAGGTTGGACTATATATAAACGGAGAGAAAATTGTGTGTGATGTTGCACCTGAGATAATAAACGGGCGCACTTTGGTACCTCTTCGGGTAATATTTGATAAATTTGGAGCAGAGGTTTTTTGGAATGACAGCCTTCGTCAGGTTGTTGTTTCAACCGATTCTTCAATAATAATTTTTAACATCGACAGTAAAATATCATATGTTAACGGCGTGGCATTCAACATTGATGTTCCGCCAACAATAATAAATGGCAGAACATTGATTCCTGTTCGTTTCATATCTGAAAGAATGGGATATGATGTTGTGTGGGACGGTACAAAGAGGGCAGTATATATTAGTTCTTCAAAATTGAATGTGAAAGATGAACAAGATAATCCCGCACAAAGTAATAAAGAAAATATATCAGCATCTGATACTGTTTTGCCATCTGAAAAAGCAAGTCTTGAAAAAATAACTGTTTCAGATAATATTGATAACTGCCTTGTAAATATTGCTCTTTCCAAAAAGGTCACTCCCAAGGAAATGAGATTATCATCTCCTGAAAGAATTGTACTTGATTTTGAAAATGTTAATCAGATATGCAAAGACGGGAAACAAAGTTTTGAAAACAGCGACATATTACAGGTCAGATGGGCATATCACGAGAATTATACCCGCCTTGTAATTGAAACTTCGGTAAAACTTGATTATACACTGAAACTTGCATCCACATCATGCACGGTTTCAATCAACAAAAAAAATAAAAGCGGAAATGAGTCAGATGACAATGGGTCTGATTCAGAATCCGATAATTCAGATGATATAACTGAAAATGATATTTTTACACCACCCATATTGAATTCAAAGGCACCTGTCATAGTCATTGATCCGGGACACGGCGGATATGATTCGGGTGCGGTAGGAGTGAATGATGCAGGTGAAATTGTCATTCGTGAAAAGGATGCAAACTTAAACATTTCCCTCAAAGTAGAGAAAAAACTTAAAAGTGCAGGTATAAATGTTGTTATGACAAGAAGCACAGACAAGGCTCTTGGAACAACCGTCATGGAAGATCTTGTCACAAGAGCAGAAATTGCAAACAGAGTGGGAGCAGACCTTTTCATAAGCATACACAATAATGCATCTGAAAATTTTGAAGCAACAGGCACATCTGTTTTATATCCCGGACTTGCAAATTCAGGGGGATATGGAATATCAAGCAAGGAACTTGCACAAAATATTCAAAAACCCATGGCAGAAGCCACAGGACTCAGAGACCGTGGGATTGTTGAAAGTCCCGAGATGGTTGTGCTTAAAAGGACAATGATGCCTGCAGTTCTTCTTGAGTGCGCATTTGTTACAAATGAAGGTGACAGAAAAGTACTTTTAAGTGAAAGCAAAACGGCAGAGATTGCAGATGCCATATACAGAGGCATAATAGACTCACTCAGAACAATGGGAAAAGTAAAATAGGAGTGAATTTATATTTAAAGGTATTGAAATCATAACTGCGTTGTGATATAATAAAGTCAGTTAAATAAATATATTGAGATAGTAGTAGGTGTTGTATATGGATTTTAAAAATGAAACTTTGAAGATAAGTGCGGAAAGTATCAGCGCAAAAAAAGTTGAAGATACCATGAAAATAGTCTATGATGCTTTAAGTGTCAAGGGTTACAATCCCATAAGTCAAATAGTAGCATACCTTATGTCAGGTGATCCCACATACATCACAGGTTATAATAATGCCCGTATTCTGATAAGCAAACTTGACAGAGACGAAATATTGGAAGAACTTGTAAAAAAATATCTTACAAACATATAACTCTGTAAATTCAAGGGGGTGTAAAAAATTCATTTGAGTTTTTTGCACCCCCTTGGGGATAGATAAAGTTTAAAGGTTGCAGGTGGGAAATATGTATCAGCAGATTATGAAAAAAGCAAAACATATATATGAATTTGTATGCCTTGCAGGTATACTTTTATTTGCTCTTCTTCCTGTTTTTATGGTTTGCGGACCTGAAAAATACGGAGTTGTATTCAAAACTTTTTCCATCATTGAAATTCTGATGCTTGCATTGTGCATCGTCGGATATCTTGTATGTTTCACACTTTCATCTTTTAAAAATACATTTCGCCAAAGTTTTTCAGATGCAAAAGCAACTCTGTGTTCTTACTTTTCAGACAAAAGATACGCTTTGATTTTCCTTTTTTCACTTGTGCTTTCTGTCATATCTGCCTGCTTTGCCAATGATAGGACAAGGGCGTTTTCAGGAACTGATTTCAGACCGGATGGTATATTGATGTATCTTTGCTTTGCAACTCTTTTCGTATTCGCATCATCTATGAAAAATAAGTATTACAAAAACACGGTAATGGTGTGTTATGTGGTGTCGTTTCTTGTAATATCATTGGTTATGGTACAGCAGTATTATGGTATAATAGGAACAGCACAAAAAGCAGACACACCTTCGTTTCTTTTGCCTTTAAAAGAATTTTACTCAGATATTGGAATTGTAACCGGACATTTTTACAAAGGAATGACCGGAACTTTTTATAATTCAAACCATATGGGATATTACATAGCCGTTTGTTCAGGTTTGTTTGCCGGGATTTTCATAAAAACCAAAAACATTTTTCTCTCAATTCCGGAAGCACTGTTGATGACATATTCTTTCTGGATACTGATTATAAATAACACTTTCGGAGCATATATTGCAGTTTTTGCAGCATTATGTATATGTGCCATATGCCTTCTCATATCAAAAAAAACAGGGATTGTAAAATCATTATTGCCGATAGTTATTTTTCTTTGCGTGAGCATTTTGGTTTCCGTATCGGACACAAGCGACAAAACATCTGTGATTGAAAAAAATATAATCGATGTATCAAATGATGTGAAAAATATTGTCGGTGCAGACGATAAAACAGAGGCTAAAGGCGGTAACGGCAGATGGCAACTATGGATTAAGTCAATTGATATGATATCGGAAAAACCACTTTTGGGATATGGACCCGATAACCTGAAACCGCCAAGCCTGAAATTTAAAATGAAGATGGACAGAGCACACAATGAATTTCTTGAGATTTCATCAGCCATTGGTATACCCGCGGCATTATTTTATTATATAGGGTTGATCAGTGCGCTTATAAGTGCTTTAAAAAGTAAAAACAAATCATCCGTGTCTCTTGGTGCATCAATAGCAGTTATGTCATACATTGTGTCATCTTTGTTTGGTGTGTTTTTATTCTACACAGCCTGCCACTTGTTCATAATGTTGGGCTTTGTAAGGGATGATATTATATAATCGAAGTAATTGTAAAGGAGAAAATATATGAACATTATAATTGCCGGATGCGGAAAAGTAGGGCAAAAAATTGCACAACAACTTCACAGTGAACTTGTTCATAATATAACAGTAATAGATGTTCGTCCAAATGCAGTTCAGGATTTGGCAAATCAAACCGATGTCATGGGGGTTGTTGGAAGCGTTATCAGTATGGATGTTATGGAAGAGGCAGGAATAAAGACTGCCGACATTTTAATTGCGGTGACAGGTTCTGACGAACTCAATATGCTTGCATGTCTTCTTGCAAAGAAACTTGGCAAATGTCAGACAATTGCAAGGGTAAGAAAGCCTGAATATGCAAAAGTTCTGAAACTTTTCCGTGAAGAACTCAGTCTTGCACTTGTAATTAATCCTGAGCAAGCGGCAGCAAGTGAAATGGCAAGGTCACTGAGACTTCCATCTGCAATTCAGATTGATACTTTTGCAAAAAGCAGAGTTGAAATATTTAAATTCTGTGTTCCTGAAGGTTCAGTTCTTGACAATCTGAAAGTTCAGGATATTGTTGCAAAACTTAATAGCGATGTACTTGTATGTGGTGTGGAACGTGGAGAAGAAACCTTTATTCCCGGCGGTAATTTTGTTATAAAAAGCGGGGATCTTTTGAGCATATTAACGCCAATTCATACAGAAGCACAGTTTTTCAAAAAAATCGGTCTTAAATCAGATGCTGTAAAGGATACCATGATTGTAGGCGGAGGAGAAACAGCCTATTATCTTGCAAGTAAACTTTGCGAAAGCGGAGTTCGGGTGAAGATAATAGAGAAAGATGAAAAACGTTGCGATGAACTTTGCCAACTTCTTCCTAAAGCGATCATAATTAACGGCGACGGAACGGATAACAATCTTTTGCTTGAAGAAGGAATAGAAACCGTAGACTCGTTTGTATCGCTCATTAACATTGACGAGGAAAATGTTCTTCTTTCCCTTTATGCAAAAAGTGTAAATAACGGAAAAGTCATAACAAAAATCAACCGTATTGCGTATGACAGAGTTATTGAGAAAATGGATCTTGGCACAACAGTCTATCCCAAGAACATAACCTCTGAAAATATCATAAAATTTGTGAGAGCCATGAATAACAGTATGGGCAGTAACATAGAAAGTATGCATTATATTATAGGCGGAAAAGCGGAAGCGTTAGAGTTTAGAATAAAAGAGAATTCACCGATTTTAGGGAAAAGAATTGACAAACTAAATCTCAAGGATAATCTTCTCATTGCTTGCATAACTCGCAATAACAGGGTAAAAATTCCACGTGGTAGTGATGAGTTTATGGTTGGAGATACGGTGATAATTGTCACTCTTCATTCAGGTTTTGATGACATAGGAGACATACTTAACAGGTAGGAGAATAAAAACATATGAATTCAAAAAATATCAGGTATATACTTAGCCTTGTGCTTATGTGTGAAGCAGCAGGAATGACACTTCCGCTCATATGCTCTGTAATATACGGAGAGTATGATATGGTAGGCATATGGATAGGAACTATCGCTCTTTGCTTTGTATCTGCATTGATTTTGTCCATAAAAACAAAAACAAGAAAAACAATGTATGCCCGCGATGGGTTTGTAAGTGTTGCCTTGAGTTGGGTAGTAATGAGTTTATTCGGTGCAATACCCTTTGTTATAAGTAAAACCATACCCAATTTTATAGATGCTCTTTTTGAGACAGTATCAGGATTTACAACAACCGGAGCGAGCGTAATTTCAAACCTTGATATTGTTCCTAAAAGTCTGATTTTCTGGAGGAGTTTCACTCATTGGATTGGTGGAATGGGCGTGCTTGTTTTCCTTGTTGCCCTCATACCGTCAAACAGTTCCGGAAGTTTTCATCTCATAAAAGCGGAAAGCCCGGGCCCGTCTGTAAGCAAACTTGTTCCAAAGACAAAATCAACAGCAAAGATTTTGTATCTCATATATATTGTTATGACATTAACTCAGATAGTTCTTCTTCTTTTTGGAGGAATGAAACTTTTTGATGCTGTCACTTTGTCGTTTGGTACAGCCGGAACGGGTGGTTTTTCAATTGACAATGCCGGATTTGGACAATACTCATCATATTGTCAGATTGTTATAACTGTTTTTATGGTACTTTTTGGTGTGGATTTTTCGATATATCATCTTCTTATTATGAGAAAGTTCAGAGATGCTCTGAAATCCGAAGAACTGAGGGCATATTTTGGAATTATTATTACGTCAATAATTCTGATAAGCATAAATTGTGTGTCCTATTATTCAAATCTCTTTGAAAACATTAAACATAGTGCATTTCAGGTATCATCAATAATGACCACAACCGGTTATACCACTCAGGATTTTGACCTGTGGCCCACATTTTCCAAAACGATTCTCGTAATTTTGATGTTTTTCGGTGCTTGTGCAGGTAGCACAGGCGGAGGAATTAAGATATCGAGAATACTTATTATGTTAAAAAGCATAGTAAAAGAAATCAAAATAATGCTTCACCCGAAAAGCGTTTCAAAAGTAAAGTTGAACGGAAGAGTAGTGGAGCATGGAACTGTAAGGGCAATAAACGTATTCATGGTTTCATATTTTGCGATTTTTTTCGTGTCGGTTCTTTTGATAAGTATAGATAATTTTGGGTTTACCACAAATTTTACGGCTGTTGCGGCAACAATAAATAACATAGGCCCCGGACTTGAAGCAGTGGGACCAACCTGTAACTTTTCAATATATTCACCTTTGTCAACATTGGTTCTCATAATGAATATGCTGATAGGCAGACTTGAGATTTTTCCGATAATGCTGATGTTTTACGCAGGCACCTGGAAAAAACCGTAATATTATGCAACCTTTTACTTTTGTATAGGGTATTATATACAAAACAGATAAATATCTGATATTTGTGAAAAGAGGGATATTATGAAAAAAACAATTGCTTTTATTTTGTGTTTTGTATTAGTTTCTACAGGTATCTTATCCTATGCAAGTCCAGAAAGCGACGAAGCTATGAAGGTTCTTGCATCAATCAAGTCACGAATCCCCGATACAAACGGATTCGATAGGTTTAACAGTTCCTATGACAAAACAGAAAATGACCTTGTATATCATTTTGAATGGAGCAAAGATTCAGATGATTCATCCTATGAGTTTATGAGTTTGTCTGTAAATTCAGAGAATGTAATCACATCATACAACCATTATGATTCAAAATATGAAAAAGGTGTTTCAAAACCTAACATCACAAGGCCAACGTCTGATCAGATTCTTCCGGATGTTATAAATGAGTTTGAAAAAATCAATCCGTCACTTTCTGACAGTGTTATCATATCAAAATCAGATAACCGTGAAAGCCTTACATCAAATGAATATGTTTTCAACGTTTGTCGCATATATAATGGTATACCTGTATATAATGACTCGGGATATATTTCATATAGTATTGAGTCTGAATCCATAAGAAGTTTTAATTTAAACTATACTCCCTCCCTTTCATTTCCTGATCCGGGCAATGCCATATCCTATGACGATGCAGCACAGAGTTACTTTGAAAAACTCGGAATGAAACTTGTTTATAACACAGACTATTCCAAGACAGAAAAGACAGTATATCTTGCTTATATTCCAAGAGAAACAAATAAATACATAGATGCTCTTTCTTCTGATGTCATAGTACCCCTCAGACCGTCAAGATATGGAGAAATAAATGGCGCTGATAAAGAGATGGTTTCTGACAGTCTGAACTCATCTGCAGGCGGCGGGGGATTCAGAGAGGAACTTTCTGAGGCAGAACTTAAAGAACTTGAAAAAGTAGGAAATCTCATATCCAAAGATGAAGCAGAAAAACAAATCAGGGAAAACAAACTCATTAATGCAGGAAATGAATATGATCTTGCAAGGGTATATCTTTCATCAAGTGACGATGAGTATTTCTATCATTTTTCCTTTGAAACAAACAATCCCGAATATGCCTATTCAAATGTGAATATGAATGCAAAAACCGGTGAGATAAGAAGCATATATCAGAGTGCTGATTATGACAGTGATGAAAAAGATGAAATTAAAGCGGACATTGCCAGAGAATATGTGGAAACTCTTGCTCCAAAATACTATTCATCAGATGACAGCAAAAAATACCGTTTTGAATCACAAAACGGCAACGGATTTGATTTTGTCCGCTATGAAAATGATATTCCCTATAACGATGACAGAATCTACATCAGCATAAATCCGAAAGATGAAAAAATCACATCATATAACATAAGATTTTCAGAAACAACTTTTCCAAGTCCTGACGGAGTTGCTGAAAAATCATATGCAACAAAAAAATTCCTTGAATACTCGGATTATAAAATGTATTACTATCCGTCTTGCTCTTCTGAAAATATGAAATATTGTGATAAAGCACTTCTTGTGTATATGCCCGATATGTCAAAATGCAGTGAGGTATATGCAAACACTTCTGAACCTGTAAGACTTTATGAACAGGCACAAATAGGAGACTATACCGACATATCAGGTCACTACGCAGAGGAAATTATAAACACCCTTTCTCGCTATGGCATAGGATTTGAGGAAGATGAATTCAGACCTGACGAGGTTATCTGCCAAAAAGATTATGTTGCACTTTTAGTGTCTGTCGTATCAAGAAATGACGGAATTATCCTTGAAAAGTCAATGGATTACACATCCTATTACACACGTGCCGGCAACCTCGGAATTGTTAAAGAGGGTGAAAACTCTCCTGAAAGCCCCGTCACAAGAGAAAACGCGGCAGTGTATATGGTAAGGGCACTTGGATTTGAAGAAGTTGCAAAACTCGATGGCATATATGTTTCAAAATTTGCAGATGTCACAAAAAATATAGGATATATCAGTATCCTTTCAGGTCTCGGTGTTGTAGACGGATTTGGCGGGATATTTAACCCTGATAAAAATCTTACAAGAGCAGATGCTATGATTATGATATATAAATATCTTTCTTGCTGAACTAAAATGGACTGTAAATTAATTCAGCAAATTAATTTACAGTCCATTTGGGGAATTTTATAAACAGGTGATTAATATGACATTTAATAATACAAACAACGTGTATGTTCTTGATGATACACCACAGGAAATAGAAAGAGAGAAAAAATATGTTTCCAAACTGTTTTTCAGGATTGTCACTTCGTCTATTTGTTCGTACATACTTGTAATTCTTATAACAGGTCTCTTGCATTTTTTCTCCTTTGATGTATATGGTGATTCTTTCATATCACTTCTTTTGAATGATTTGTACACGATACTTGCAATATTCTTTTTTTTAATTTTGTCACTTAAATTAACACCGCAAAAACCTGTTGTCATGAAAAAAATGACAATTTTTGAATTTTTTTCATTTGTAATGATATCCATCTTTTTAATGTTTTCAGGATCAGTCATTGGTAATATTGTTTCTGCATATGTAGGGGAGATTACCGACACGGAAATGACCAATGTTGTAGAGGAAATTGTCTCAGGATATCCCATATGGCAGATTTTTGTTGCAGTTGTAATCATTGCACCTGTTACCGAAGAGTTTTTGTTCAGAAAACTGATAATCACCCGCGTGACAAGATATGGCACAAACTTTGCCGTCATATTCTCGGGCTTGGTTTTTGGAGCGTTTCACGGGAATTTTTATCAGTTTTTCTATGCATCTGCCGTAGGAATATTGCTTTCTTATGTATATTGCGTATATGGAAAACTGAGATTTTGTATCCTGATTCACGCAATACTGAATTTTTTTGGCTCTGTCATTCCTCTCTATATATCTCAAAGCGGCGCAGGATACGAAACTGTTCAGAATTTTGTTGCATATGCATACACACTTTTGACAATGATTTCATTCCCTGTCGGAATATTCTTTATGGTTTCATATATGAAACGTCTCAATTTTTTCACAGTAAGCGGAATTCTGATTCACCCCGAAAGGACACTTTCAAAAAATGCGGGATTTATAACATATGTCATTCTAACGGTAATTCTTTTTGTGATAAGCATATTTGCATAAAAATCAAGAGGCTGTCTCATTAACTGTATAACTTGACAAACCCTGAGTTTGTATACATTATACGGTGATAGAGATAGCCTCTTTTGTATTTTTTTCGGTATTGGTCAATGTTATTAATCTTTTTTTGCATAATTGCCCTTGTATTGCGACGGAGACATTCCAATGTGTTCTTTAAACAGCCTGCTGAAAGTTTTTGCGACGGGAATTCCTACAATCTGTGCAACTTCACTGACAGAATACATTCTCGATGATAAAAGTCTTGTTGCAACGTTAATTCTGTATGAATTCAGATAACTGTGAAATGTCATGCCGGTGACTGATTTGAAAATTCTGCAGAAAGCACAATGATCATAACCTGCGCAATCAGCCGCCTCTTTGACAGTTATATTCTTGTTGTATTCTTTCCCCACAAGGTCAAAAACTTTGTGTATCTTAATATGGTTTTTGAAAATGTGCTCTCCATTGATGTTTCGCTTTTTTCTCGGCATATATCTTAAAATCTGTGCAAATATTTCACACATGAGTCCTTGCATCATCCAATCGAAAGCAATTTTTTCGTCTGTATATTCAAGATACAGTTTTTCTATAGATTTTAACAGACAACATTCATGTACATTTGCATTTTCAGGGGAAAGAAAGGGGCTTTCAAGTGTGTATGACGCTAATTCATGATAACTTGATCCGAGAAATTCCGAATCAAGTTTTATGACAAACATTTCAGTGTCAGCATTTTCAGTAACATTTTTATAGGTGGTAAGGGGACAAATTACCACAGCACATCCTTTTTCAAGATGATGTTCAACACCATCAACGGTAACGTTACTTCCGCCGTTAATGCAATATAATATTTCGGCTTCATAGTGAGAATGAAGGATGGGATTGCCGGCACCTCTGACAATACGAAGCAATTGTTTTGTGCTGATTGAGTTTGCTTTTTTATTTTCCATGTGGCTGTACCTTCCTGTTATAGCGTTTACTGCAGTATATCATTTGTCAAAATCAAAATCAATACGAAAATTTACCTATGCAAATTTTTGAGTACAAATCATCACTGACTGGTATTGTTCACAGACCCTTGGTGTGGTAATATTATAATATGTAATGTATGTCTTGTGAGGAATGTGGCATGGCATCTGCAAGTAATAAACAGTCCATAAATAAAACAACTGCAAATTTATGATTGCAAATTATTGAACTTATTTGGACAAAAAATAGCACGTTTGAGTATATGATTTTGCAAAAAATATATTATAATCAATATGGAGATTTGTTGCTGGCAGAATCAGTTATAACTCACATATCGTTAGGAGGAAATACATATGGAAAAGTTGAGTTTTGATTTATCTAAGCCTGTCACACCTTTTAAAATTTTAAACGCAACCAATGGCGGTCCGTGGCATAAGAGACATGCAATGAGTCAGCACAGGACTAACTTTGAAAACTACAAAGCAGCAAACATACCATATTCCAGAAATCACGATTCCGGTGTTATAGGGATATATGGCGGTCCCTATAGCCACGACATTTCAAAGATTTTTCCTGATTTTAATGCTGATCCTGAAGATCCGGCATCCTACGATTTTGCCTGCACCGATGAATCGGTTCTTTGCACACTTGATGCAGGAACAAAAACGTTTTTCAGACTTGGCGAGACTATAGAACATCAGATAAAAAAACATGCAACACTTCCGCCGAAAGATTTTAAAAAATGGGCAGTAATTTGCGAGCATGTTATCCGTCACTACACACAAGGCTGGGCAGAAGGTTTCAAACTTGATATAGATTATTGGGAAATATGGAACGAACCTGACCTTGACGGTGATGAAAGCCTCAACAAATGCACATGGGGTGGGGTTAAAACAGAATTTTTTGACTTTTATGAAATCGCAGCAAAACATCTCAAAGAAAGATTTCCGCACCTGAAAATCGGTGGGCCTGCTCTTGCGTGGGATGAAGACTGGGCGAAAGATTTTCTTTGTGAAATGCAAAGAAGAAATGTGCCCCTTGACTTTTTCTCCTGGCACATATATTGCACAGAACCCGTTCAGATGATTGAAAAATCAAAGAGGCTGCAAAACCTTCTTGACAAATATGGATATGGTGATTCAGAAAGCATTCTCAACGAATGGAACTATGTTAAAGACTGGACTGTTGGTTTTGTAGACACCATAAAAACCATCCAATCCGTCAAGGGAGCCGCATTCACAATGGCTTGTATCAGCGCATCCCAACATTCACCCATAGATATGCTTATGTATTATGACACAAGACCGGCAGTTTTCTGCGGAGTCTTTGACCTGTATACATATGAACCACGAAAAACATACTATCCCTTGTATTGGTACGGAATGTTCTATGATATGAAAGGTGAGATTTCATCTTACGAAAACATCGAAAACATATATTCTCTTTGCGGTGTTGACAATAGTGGTAAAACCCTCACCATAATCACTTACTACAGCGATTCAGATTCTCTGTCTCCCAAAGAGATTTTGGTTGATTTTCACAGAAAAGGAAAATACGAAATATATCTTCTTGATAAAGAGACTGACGGAACCCTTGTTGAAACAACTGAAGATTTGCATCTCACTATTGACGTGAATTCCTGTATAATGATAAAAGAAATATAATATCAAAATGACAATAAGAGAAAGGTGAACACATCATGAACAAAGTTATCCTTATATCCATTGATGGAATGAGACCGGATGGTCTGAAAATGTGTAACAGTGATTTTTTGGATGAACTCATAAAAATGTCTTCATACACATTTGATGCAAGAACTGTTTACCCCTCAATCACACTTCCTTGCCACCTGTCAATGTTTCAGAGTATTCCACCCGAAAGACACGGAACTCTTTCAAATGAATATGTAACTCCCGTAAGACCTGTAAACGGTCTTTTGGAACAACTTCTCGCAGCAGATAAAAGATCAGCCATGTATTATGGCTGGGAGCCAATCAGGGCAATAGGAAGGCCCTGTTCTTTGAAAGCATCTGAGTATATTCATGCCTACTCCTTTGAACATACTGACGCGATGCTGACGGACAGGGCACTTGCCTACATAGAACTTGCACATCCTGATTTTGTGTTCCTGTATATGGTGGAAACCGACGAAAAGGGAGGTCACGATTCCGGATGGATGACAGATACATATCTTGACTGTATCCGAAGAGGAATTGAAAATGTTAAAAAGGTATATGAAACAGTTGGTGACGAGTATACGATAATTGTTACGGCAGACCATGGCGGTCATGGAAGAAGTCATGGTACCGATATGCCGGAAGATATGATAATTCCGATGTTTTTCATGGGAAAAGATTTTAAAGCCGGTGAAGAACTCAAAAATGTAAGTCTTCTTGATATTGCACCCACAATAGCAGATGTAATGGGAATTCCAACAGCCCCTGAATGGGAAGGAAAGACCTTGGTCAATAACAGATAATTAAATCTGTTTTAATATAGAAATTAAATAACGAGACAAAATTAAAAATGAAAGAGGGAATTTTTATGAAGAAGTATTTTGCAATACTGCTCACAGCGGCAATGATTATGTCACTTTTCACATCAGTTGTTTTTGCAGATTCAAAAATTTCAATCACTCTCGACAAAGATTATTCAGATGATACCTTTGCAGGTACATATCTTAATGTAATATCTGTCGCAAATCTTTCCGCCGGTGAAACGCTTGCATATTTTTTGAATGGGAAACTTGTTGAAACAAAGGACGAGGCAGGTAAATGTGCAATTATGAGCGTGGCTGGTGAAAATATCATTCAGGCTAAAGTTATGAACGGAGAAACAGTTATCGCAACATCGAATGAAATCAAACTGAAATTCAAGGCACTTACATATACTAAAAAATTTAGATCAGATGATTTTGAATATGACAGCCTTGTACCATCAAAATACTACAATTATGAAGGTTCCGGCAATGGTCACGGACACAGTGTTGTATATGAAAATGGTGAGGAAGGCAATCGCATTCTCAAGTATAATGCAAAAAAGAATCAGGATGATGGAACATCTATAATTCAGACATATCTTAACTATCCTGAAACCGGTATTTCATCTTCAACTTCATCTTCAAATTACGTGAGCTTTGAATATGATATAATGTTCGAAAAACTCTCGACGCCGGTACGCCTTTTTCTTGCAGCCGGAAACTGGAAACCTGATGCTTCGTACGATTTCGCCGGTCCTGACATAAATGTTGAAGGTAAAATCGGAGATGTAGGTTTTGACATGAATAAGTGGTATCATGTAATGCTCATGCTTGATATGGAATCAAGAAATTATGATGTATATATGGGTGGTCATCAGATTGTAACTGACAGAGATTTGCCTGATGCATTCAATACTCTGAATCTCACCAACCTTCCAAGAGCGCTCCTGGAAGATGGTGCTGATTATACAACTTTTTATGTGGATAATGTAGAAATCAAGGAATACAAAAAACCGGAAATCAATCTTAGTGTTTCCGCCGAAAATACAATAAGTGGCAGAAATATTCTTCTCACAGCATCACAGTCACTTCTTGGAGAAAACATTAAATTTGTATATAATGTAAACGGTATAGATTCACAGCCGACAGATTCATTAACTTATACAGCATATGCCCAAGAAGGAGATAACATCGCATTTGTTAAAGCTGTTGACGATGATGGAAACGCACTTGTTTCATCTGAACCTGTAACATTTAAAGCGTCACCATATCAGATGAACTGGGTTAAAACAGCACTTCTCAACAACAGTTGGTATCAGGCAAATGTATTTGCACCTTTCGTGTTGGATAATGGTGCAGATCCCAACGATGAAGTGTTTGTAAAACCTGTTGATCTTAGCGCAACAGATAGTGATTACATAGCTACAAGCGGTAGTTATGCTTATCATTTCAAGATTTCAAACACGGGTAATGACTATGATCAGAAAATTGAAGGTCAGACCTACAAAAAAGATTATCTTAACGTAGAAGCTGCAGCCCAGGGAGCAGATATTATATCTTTGACATGGAAAACGAAAGTGGTACCTATGGATGCAACCGATACCGGTTTTGGAAGTGTATACTATAATAATTCATCTGGTCAGTCAAAATCATTCCTTCCATTTATATTCACAAAAGATCAGACAATTAAAGTTGCAACAAGTCTGTCACCATCAGCGGCAGATGCGTCACACAGTATCGAAATTCCTGCCGAGTTTGGAAAATGGTACAAATACGAAGTAATATTCGATGGAAAAAATGAAATGGTATATCTCGTTGTAAATGATATGGTATGCTCATCATTCCCGTTTGATGATGTTGCAGGTGATACCACGAAGATTCCTGATGTGAACAAGACACGCACAAATTTCTATGCACTTTTTGTGCTTGGATTTGGTGGAACAGGAAATGGAACTCGTGAACTATATCTTGCAGATTATGAATGGTACTGTGCTAAATCTGTTCCTCTTTTTGTTGCACCCGTATTTTACAATAATGGCCAGGGAATCATCGAAAAAGCGCAGATTGTATACACTTCGCCTCTTGATATTGACCTGGGTGTTGTGAACAATGGAAAAGATATTTCGTGTTTTGTTGCAATTTTTGACACATCAAATGGTGTTAAGGAACTTCTTTGTATAGATGAATGTGAGATTAACTTTGCAGATAAAGATTATATCAGATATGCGAAACTCTCTCTAAATAATCTCCCTGCAGATATTGCAACAAGCGAAAAATATGAAATTAAAGTTATGATATGGGATAATGAAACATTAGCGCCTGTGTG
>JAZQJX010000054.1:0-11649 GCA_045541875.1 Clostridia bacterium
TGATAAACTTCAAATAAATTGGAGTTTAGCGGTGAGTTTGTTTTGAAAACTCACCGAATGAAATGGCTCCGCCGTGAAATGACAACGCAGTTGTCATGATATGAATTCCTTTGGAATTCATTAAAGTTAAAACTCGCCAAAAGCGAGTTTTTTCCATAATGTCTGCAAAGCAGACATATCATGCTGCGAAGCAGTATATCATGAAACCATCGGTTTCATATCATGCATCTTTGATGCATATCATTCTCACTGATTGAAAATTAATCAGTGAGTTAAACTACAATTTACATTCCTTCATATATCATTAGTTCTGAAATTCCAACTCTTCTGTTTTCTTTCATAGAAACATTAGCCGCCATACCGATTGATGCCGCTAAAGTTCCGTCTCTTGTGTCGGCACTTTGGGAAAGAGGATCCGAATCTCTTCCGTTTAATATGACATCAAGCATTTTTATATCTGCTCCGCCGTGAGCACCGTCTTCTTTTGGAATGGTCAGTTTTTTGCATTCGCCTGAATTTTTGTATATAACAAGTTCGTTGGACTCTGATCCGCCATACATTCCGCCACTGTGAACAGCACAAAATTCCATTCTTCCCAAAGAGCCGTTAAAGACTATCTTTGCACCTTCATAAGGTGAGTGGGCGGTGAGAGAATAACTCACAACAGTTCCTTTTTTGTACTTTATGTTGACACTTACGGTGTCTTCAATGTCAATCTCATCAGAAAAAAGACACTTATCTCTGATGTATCCCGAATCTTCTTCACACTCATAATACAGAGCTTTGTCAAGAGGATCTTTTGTCACGTCATAGAAAAATTCACACGAATCTTTTTCAGGGCATCCGAGACAACGCACATTTTTCATATTCTCGCTTTTTCCATACACAAAATTATTGCCGAATGCATTGACTTCTTCCGGTTCATCTTCTAAAAACCAGTTCAGAAGGTCAAAATGATGAGTGGATTTGTGAATAAGGAGAGAACCTGAATTTTTTCTTTCTCTGTGCCAGCGTCTGAAATAACTTGCACCATGGTCACGGTCAAGAAGCCATTCATAGTGAACGGAAAAAACTTTTCCGATTTCTCCGCTTTGTATGATTTCTTTGATTTTTTCAAAGTGGTTCATATATCTGCAGTTGAAAGTTGTGGTAACACCCTTTCCGCTGTTTTTTTCTGCCTCACAAATTCGTCTGAACTTTTCAGGAGTGGTGGAAAGAGGCTTTTCGCTTATGACATCACAACCCAATTTGAGTGAGCGGACAATATATTCATCGTGTTCACAGTCGGGAACTGTAACAATCACATAGTCGGGTTTTGTAACTTCAAGCATTTTGTCAAAGTCATCAAAAACAGGAATGTCACAGCCTGTTATTTTAACAGCAGCTTCAGCTCTTTTTCGGGAAGTGTCATACACCCCGACAATTTTTCCGTTTTCCTTAAAATCTTTGCTTATTGGCACAAGGTAGGCCTGAGTTCCTCTTGAACCTGTGCCGACCAACACATATTTTTTCATTATAACCATCCTTTTAGTAACTCAAAATGCCTGATGCACTGTCATTGTCTATGTAAAGAATCATATCGGGATGAGTCTTTAAAAGTGTTGCGGGAATTTCATTTGTCACTTCTTTTGCTTTGAGGGTGTTTTCAATTGCTTCTGCTTTCACCTTGTAGGGCACACAGGACACAATTTTTTTGCACTGCATAATCTGATGGCAAGTCATAGAAATTGCCTGTTTGGGAACATCGTCAATAGTTTCAAACCAGCCTTCGCCCATCTGCTGCATTTTGCATCTTTCGTTTAAGTTTACAACAATATAACTTTCTTTTGTGTCAAAATCTGCCGGAGGATCGTTGAAAGCAATGTGAGCGTTTTCGCCGATTCCGATAAGACCTATATCAATGGGGGCTTTTTTGATTTCTTCTGTAAGTTTTCCGATACATTCGGGTGTTCCGTCAACAAAGTGAACAGCCTTCAATGTGCCCACTTTTTCAACAAAACGTTCTTTCAGATATTTTCTGAAACTTGCCCCGTGAGTTTCGGGAAGTCCCACATATTCGTCAAGGTGGAACATTTCAACACATTCCCAACGTATTCCCTCTTCTTTGACCAATGCCTTCAATGTGTCAAACTGGGATGCACCTGTGGAGAGCACAATTCTTGCACTTCCGTTTTTGTCTATTGCATCTTTCAACACTTCTGCAACATATTTTGCTGCACTCTTTCCTAAAGTTTCGCTGTTTTCACAAATTCTGATTTCCATAATAATATCCTTTCTCTGTGTTATTTATATTAGTTCTTTTCCCTGAATAATGACTTTTTTGACTTGTATATCCTCGTCAAAAAATACAACATCTGCAAAAAAACCTTTTTTGAGTTCGCCTCTTTGCTCCATCTTCATCGCCTTTGCAGGTGTTTTGCACATCATTTTAATAACGTCCGTAAGAGGTATTCCCACATCTTTGTACATCACTCTCACAAGTCTGTCTGCCGTTGCAACACTTCCTGCGTATGCACTTTTGTCCGGAAGATAGGCAACACCGCCGCCAATTATACATTCCGTTCCGTCGTGATACGGACCCAGTATGGATTTTCCTTCTTTTTCACCTGCACCTCTCATTGAATCTGTCACGAGGGCGATTTTATCTGCACCTTTAATTTTGTATATGAGTTTTAAAAGTGGTGGAGGAAGATGTATTGAATCAGCAATTACCTCTGCAATCACATCATCTTCTAAAAATGCAGTTTCCACCGCACCGAGAACTCTTCCCAGCCCCCGTCTTGTGACGGTGTTCATTCCCGAATAGATATGAGTTGCAATGTGACACCCATCGTCAATTAAGGGTTTTATTTCCTCGTATATTCCGTCTGTGTGGGCAAAAGCAGAGATTATGCCTTTTTCCGAAAGGAATCTGCAAAGTTCTCCGCTTCCGGGAAGTTCCGGAGCAAAACTGATTCTTTTAACGCTTCCGTCACCGAGTTCAATAAGATAAGAATATTCATCTCTTTTAGGTGGTTTTATGTATTTCGGATTCTGTGCTCCTCTTTGTCCCATTGAAAAATATGGCCCTTCAAGATGAGATCCCGCAATGTTTGGCTTCCCAGGGGTGTTTTCTTTTGTTGCCAGTTTCACATTTTCAACAAAATCCTTTGTGGATTCAAATGACATGGAGGCAGATGTGGGGAAAATGGTGGTTGTTCCGTGCTTTGCGTGGGAAAGTGCAGCACACAAAACATCATTCACACTTCCGTCTGCAAAATCATAACCTCCACCCCCGTGGGAATGAATGTCAATAAATCCGGGGGAAACATAAAGACCTTCTGCATCAATTGATTCGTCAAAGGGAAGCTGCGCATCTGTCAACTCAAGGATTTTTTCGTCTTCTATGTAGAGATATTTGTCTCTGATTAATTCGTTTTCTACAAATACACCGTTATATATTTTTGTAATCATCTGAAACCCTCCTTTCAGACACATTTTTGTCATCATAATTATATTATGAAGAGAAAAGTAAAGTAAAGGGATAAAATTGTCTTCTTCAAGATTATTTTGCAAATGACAAAATAATAAAATCCTGATTATAACTAAACTTCGGGTTATAATCAGGATAAAATTGCACGACGGAAGATGAAATTGCAGTTTGTCGGGGACGTAAAAAAAGTCCAGACCGCAAAAAGGCAATAATATAAATTTTAAAAAAGTGATAATATACTTCACAATTTGAAATAGTTTCAAATAGGATGAAAAATATCTTTTCAAGACATTTTTCTCAGGATTTTTGCCTTTTTGCTCTTGCCAAACCTCACCCTCGACGTACCTTTGTACGCCTTCGGGTTACCATGCCGTAGGCATTCGGTTTGACAATTCTGAATCATTTTTTCCTGTCCCCGAGGCAAAGTGAAAATTGCTTGCAATTTTCACTTTGCCGAGTTGTCGTTCCTTTTTTAAACAGCTCGACAAACTTCAATTTATCTGACAAAAAAATACAACCTCGATTTCAAGGTCGAGGCTGAAAAACGATTATTATATTTTAAGTTATTTACATCTCTTACTTTTCAAATCCGTCTTTTCCGTAACGTATGAAAGATACCACAACCGAAATCATGTTGAAAGACTCACATAAAATTCCGCCAAGTGTGAAATTTGCAATATCATAAACAAGCCACGCCGGAGATAGGAAAAGAAACTGATTGTACCTTATGTATTTCCCGTTGGCATTCCACATGAAAAATGTTCCTGAAATTTGTGCAACAAGAGTTATAAGGGTAATGGCGAGGAATATTCCTCTTTCGGGGCTGATTATAAGGGCGCTGACCACCGAAGCGATACATAGAAGTTCGCAAAAAATGAGTTTCGGGATTTTTCGGTCGCTTTTAATGAGGACGAATCCTCTTATAACATTTGCCACGTTCATTATAAATCCGGGCACAGCCCCTATAAGCATAAAATTCAAAGCAAACAAAAATCCGCCCATTATCTGAAGTGTAAAGTAGTTTGTATTCTTTTTTGCCTGAAAAGAAAGTATGTAACTCATCATGCCAAGGATACCGAACCCCTGACCGATAATTTCTGTGTATGTCATAAAAAACTCCTCCCAAAATCACATTTTAATCTATGATACTACACAAAAGAGCAAAAATCAATATCAAATACTCATTAAAACATTGACAGGCACAATTGTTTTGGTGTATTATATTACTGTATGTGTATAAGTATGGGCTTGTTAATTTTTGACTGCCCGACACGAATAACTAAGGAGAGGAAAACTCATGAAAAAATTAGGACTCAATGAAATAAGAGAAAAATATCTTTCCTTTTTCGAGAGCAAAGGACATTTAAGACTTCCAAGTTTTTCCCTTGTTCCCGAAAATGATAAAAGTCTGCTTTTGATAAATGCAGGTATGGCGCCCTTGAAACCCTATTTCAAAGGAGAACTTGAACCCCCCAGAAAAAGAGTTACAACCTGTCAGAAATGTATCCGTACACCTGACATCGAAAGGGTAGGAAAAACTGCACGTCACGGAACATATTTTGAAATGCTCGGAAACTTTTCTTTCGGTGACTATTTCAAACACGAGGCAACTGCCTGGGCGTGGGAATTTGTGACAAAAGTTCTGGAACTTCCCGAGGATAAACTCTGGATAACCATATATGAAGAAGACGACGAAGCAAAGGAAATCTGGACAAAAGAAGTCGGTGTTCCCGAAGACAGAATTGTGCGCATGGGAAAAGAGGACAACTTCTGGGAAATCGGTCAGGGGCCATGCGGACCTTGTTCTGAACTCTATTTTGACAGAGGGGAAGAACACGGATGCGGCTCACCTGATTGCAGGGTTGGCTGTGAATGTGACCGCTTTGTTGAATTCTGGAATCTTGTTTTCACTCAGTTTGACAAAGACGAAAACGGAAACTATAACCGCCTTGCACACCCCAATATCGACACAGGTATGGGACTTGAAAGAATTGCGTGCATAATGCAGGGTGTTAACAACCTCTTTGAAGTTGACACCGTAAGAAACATTATGCTCAAAATCAGCGAAATTACAGGCGCAAAATATGGCGACAACGAAAAGAATGACGTATCACTACGTGTTATCACAGACCATATCCGTTCAACAACATTTATGATTGGTGACGGTGTTCAGATCAGCAACGAAGGAAGAGGATATGTTTTAAGAAGACTTCTCCGCCATGCTGCACGTCACGGAAAACTTCTCGGTGTAAATGAGCCTTTCCTCTATAAAGTTTGTGACACAGTTATTGAAGAAAACAAAAACGCATATCCTGAACTTGTGGAAAAAGCGGCATATATAAAGAAAGTTATTGAACTTGAAGAAATCCGTTTCAACGAAACAATAAATGACGGACTAACTATCCTTGCAGGCTACATTGAAGAACTTCAGAAAAATGATGAAGTTCAGCTTTCGGGCGAAAAAGCCTTCAAACTCTATGATACCTTCGGTTTCCCCCTTGATCTGACACTTGAAATTTTAGAAGAAAAAGCACTCAACGTTAATGTTGAAGAATATGAAGAGTGCATGAAAAAACAGAGAGAAATGGCAAGAAGCGGCAGAGGCGATATGGACGAAGCCGGCTGGGAAAAAGACGAATTCAAGAAAAAGGTTTCAGACTTTGAAAAGCCTGAATTTGTCGGATATGAAACACTTGATTGCGAAAGTGTTGTAAAAGCCATTGGCTACGATGGAGATTTTCAGGACATGGCAAGTTCTGATAACGCAAATGTTATAATTCTTCTTGACAAAACACCTTTCTATGGTGAAGGCGGCGGTCAGGTTGGAGACAAAGGTCAAATCAAAACAGAGGGTGCAACTCTCAAAGTGACCGATACAAAAAAACTTGCTACAGGTCAGATTATGCACATTTGCACAGTTGAATCAGGCGTTGTGTCTGTTGGTGACAAGGCGGTGTGCAGTGTTTGCGAAAAACGCAGAAGCGCAATTGCAAGAAATCACTCTGCAACCCACCTTCTTCAGAAGGCTTTGAAAACTGTTCTCGGTGATCACGTTCAGCAGGCAGGCTCCTATGTTGATGCTGAAAGACTCCGTTTTGATTTTTCACACTTTGAAGCACTCTCCACCGAGCAGATTAAAGAAGTTGAAAAAATAGTTAACGAAAAGGTTTTTGAAGCATTGGATGTTACATGCACAAATATGCCCATAGACGAGGCAAGAGCCCTTGGCGCAATGGCACTTTTCGGTGAAAAATACGGTGATGTTGTAAGAGTTGTAAAAATGGGAGATTACAGCATCGAACTTTGCGGAGGAACTCACGTTTCCAACACTTCAAACATCGGTATGATAAAAATCGTGTCCGAAACATCAGCGGCAGCAGGAGTGAGAAGAATTGAAGCAATCACAGGCCTCAACGTTCTTGAAGCATACAATGAAAAAGAAAATCTCATAAACAGTGCCGCATCTCTTCTTAAATCAAACCCTGCAGATGTGCTTTCAAAAATTTCTGCACTTCAGGAAGAACTCAAAGGCGCCCGCAAGGAAATTGAAGAAATGAAATCCAAACTTGCATCGGGCGGAATGGATGACATAAAGAAAAATGCAACAGAAATAAACGGCGTGAAAGTTCTTACAGGCTCCTTTAAGGGTGCAGATGTGAACACCGTAAGAAAAATGAATGACTCATTGAAAGATGAATTCAAATCTGTTGTATGCGTTATGGCAACAGAGTTTGGCGGCAAAGTAATGCTCATAACCGCTGCAGATAAAGATGCAACATCAAAAGGTGTTCACTGCGGACTTTTAATAAAAGAAATTGCAGGACTCATCGGCGGCTCCGGCGGCGGAAAGCCTGAAAGCGCTCAGGCAGGCGGAAGCGATGCATCAGGAATCGGTGCCGCTTTTGAAAAGGCTGTGGAAGTTCTGAAAGGTCAGATAAAATAAGAGGTGAATCATATGTCAGATTGCTTGTTTTGTAAAATCATAAGGGGAGAAATTCCGTCAAACAAAGTGTATGAAGATGAACTTTGCTATGCTTTTTATGACATCGAGCCCCAGGCTCCCGTGCATTTTCTCGTTGTTCCCAAAGAACATATTGCGTCAGCCCTTGAAATCAATGACGAAAACTCTCACATTGTGGGACATGTTTTCAAGGTTGTTGAAAAACTTGCAAATGAACTTGGCTTTGCACAGGATGGCTACCGTATTGTCAACAACTGCGGCAAAGACGGCGGACAAACTGTAGGTCACATTCACTTCCACGTTCTTGCAGGAAGAAACCTCGGATGGCCTCCGGGCTGATAAAATCAAAAAACTGTAAAATAACACTTGACAAGCCATCAAATTATGTGTATAATGTTACAGTATAATTTTGTCTAAACCCGTTATTTAGGTAGTAGCGGAGGGAGGGAACTTAGAAATGGCAGAAATCAGATTAAAAGATAACGAATCTTTAGATAGTGCACTTCGCAGATTTAAAAGATCTTGTCAGAAGGCAGGAGTTTTATCAGAAATCAGAAAAAGAGAACATTACGAAAAACCCAGCGTTAGACGTAAAAAGAAATCAGAAGCAGCAAGAAAACGTTCTTATAAATAATATTAATTTACTAATTGGCAGTTATGCCTTCCCAAAATTAAAATTATACTGACGGATAGATAAAATTTCAAACTAAAATCAATCAAATCAGACGACCATGAAAATGGCCGTCTTTTTTGTTAACGTAGTGATTAGGGATTAGGGAATAGGGATTAGGAAAACCCATGCCAAGCACATAATGTGTAGGGGCGGATATTATCCGCCCGCCAAATAAACCATGCCACCGTGAAATGGACAGTTTCTGTGCAAAATTTGAGTTGTTTATATTGTTTTTTATCTTCTTTATGGGTTGGTGTTGTGTTTGTTGTGATAATATGATAGTATCGGGGTTCAAACAGATGGGAGATGATTTTTGTGAAACTCGGACTTGAAAAAATGAAAGAAATAGCACACGGTGCAGTAGAAGTTAAGGAAGAAAACGGAAGAATCGCTTTTTACAGATTTACCAAGGAGCAACAACTCCTCTACAAAAACCTGGAAAAAGAAAGATATCTTAAAACTTTCACGCCTGCGCTCATAAGATTGGTTTTCAAAACTGACTCCGGCTCACTGTTTTTAAAATTCAATGTGCCTTTTGCAACTTCGAGAAGTTATTTCTCTGTTGATGTATATGTAAATAATGAAATGATCGGAAATATTGATAATTTCTCCGGTGCAGATGAATCTGCCGATTACACACAATATGACTATCCGATCGGTAATTTTGAAAAGGCATTTGATCTTGGAAGCGGTGAAAAGACAGTAAGTGTATATCTGCCCTGGTCTGTGCCTCTGGAGATGGAAGAGATGAGCATTGATGACGGCTCTTATGCAGTTCCGATTCCAAGAGATAGAAAAATTATGATCTTTGGTGATTCCATTGCCCAGGGTTATGACGGATTGCATCCCTCAAAACACTATGGCATAATTTTAGGTGATTTACTGGACGCTGATGTATATAACAAGGCAATAGGCGGAGATCAGTTTATTCCGTCTCTTGTGGACACGTCGGAAGATTTTGTGCCTGAATACATAATTGTCGCCTATGGCACAAACGACTGGTGTTACGGCAACCTCGAAACCTTCAGGAAAGATTGCAGGGATTTTTTTGAAGCAGTAAGCAAAAAATATTCCTCATCAAAAATATTTGCAATTACTCCCATCTGGAGAAAGAATTATGAGGACATATATGATTGCGGCACTTTTCTTGGCGTTTCAGACTATATTGAAGAAACCGTCTCAAAATATGATAACGTTTTTTGCGTGCGCGGCTTTGACCTTGTGCCTCATAAGGAAAATCTTTTCGGAGATTTAAGACTGCATCCGAATGATGAAGGTTTTTGTCATTATGCCAATAATCTGTATAACGCCATCAAAAATCACTTATAAATAATATGAAAAATACCGCGGGCTTTTGTTTCTTTGGCAAAAGATCTGCGGTTTTTGCTTTGGTGGTAAAAAAAGACAGAAATTGCTGTCAAATTATGTCTTTCTGAATTTGGAGCGGGTTTTTTTGTTGCAATGGAATTTTTGCTGTGGTATAATTGACACATGCAGAATTTTATTGCATAAAATTCTTAAGAGCTGTCGCTCTTTTGTGCTCTTTTGAGCACTGTGTCAATTGACGGCGTCGCAAAAATGCCCTTGCAAGCAAGCATTTTTACTCCTGGTAAAATGATTTTGCGGCATCTGAATCGTGCAATCGTAGGGTTCGGCGATTTTCGACGAACCGCTTTCGGCACATCCCAAAGGCTGTGCCCTACAAGATTGTGGCACATTGGCTAAAGAACTCACTTCATTAATTATATAGGAGTAGCGTGATGATAAAAAAACTTCTTCCCGACATAACCGTGAAAAATGTTCACATGCTTGACAGGGATTTTTATGAAAAAAAGAATATAAAAGGTGTCATATTCGACATTGACAACACCCTCGTTGCCCACACAGAACCTACACCGCCCGGAGATGTCCTTGAATATTTTGAAAACTTAAAACAATGGGGCATAAAATATGCCGTGGTTTCAAACAATTCTCACGAAAGAGTTCATTCCTTTTGCAAAGACCTTGGTGTGCCATATTACGGCAAGGCTCTGAAACCGAGGAAGAAATATCTCAAAAAGACTCTCGGAGAACTTGAAATAAAAAAAGAAGAATGTGCTCTTGTGGGAGACCAACTTTTCACAGACATTTTCGGCGGAAACAGAATGGGATTTCTCTCTGTTTTAGTAACTGCAGTGGGATGTGACGAAACAAGTTTTGTTTCATTCAAGAGAAAGTTTGAAAAGAGAATTCTTGAAAAAAATAAAGATATATTAAGAGGAAGACTGTATGAAAACGATAAATAACCCCATAGTTCCCAACTGGTATGCCGATCCCGAGGCGAGATACTACAACGGAAAATACTATATATATGTGACACAGTCCATAACAGACTTTCACAAGCAACTCAACATCGACCTTCTGGTTTCAGAAGATCTTGTAAACTGGGAAGTTAAAACCAATATAATTGAAATGAATGATTTCCCCTGGATGAGAAATGCAGTGTGGGCACCCACCGTAATTGAAAAAGACGGAAAGTACTATCTTATCTTTGCCACAAATAACATATATGAAGATAACGAGGGGGGCGGACTTGAAATTGCAGTTTCCGATTCTCCCGAAGGACCGTTCAGAGGCTATCTTGACAAAGCGATGATCGGAACAATCATAAACGGAGCCCAACCCATAGATGCTCACCTTTTCAAAGATGACGACGGAACCGTATATCTTTACTACGGCGGATGGGGACATTGTAATATAGGCATTATGAATGAGAATATGACGGGACTTGTTCCTTTTGAGGATGGCTCTCTGGTTAAAGAGATAACACCCGATGACTATGTTGAAGCTCCCTGTATGATAAAAAAGGATGGACTTTATTATTTCACCTGGTCAACAGGTGACTGGATGGATGAAAGTTACGGCGTAAACTATGGCGTATCCGAAAGTCCTTTTGGTCCTTTCAAAAAGATTGACAGAATTCTTGAGGCTGACGAAAGAATTGCAACAGGCCCCGGACACAATGGCTACATTAATATAGAGGGAACAGATGAATACCTTATGGTATATCACCGTCATCCCCTCGGCACGGTTGAGGCAGGAAACAGACTTCTTTGCATTGACCGTATGAACATAGGCGGAGGCAGGATTGAGCCTATTTTGATGACTTCTCAGTGCGTTATTGATTGATTTGCCTAAAAAAGCAGTTATATAAAGAAAATTATGTCTAAAATGTACATTGACATTTTTTTCACACAATGGTATATTATAAAAGCACTCTCTGATGGGGGTGCTTTTAATACTGTTAAAACCGAATGAAAAACTTTTTAAAAAACTTTTAAAAAATGCTTGACAAACGCTTTTAACTGTGTTATTATAGTCAGGCTGACGTCAAAAGACGCAGACATTTGATCTTTGAAAAATGAACAGTATGAGAGGTTCTCGAAAAGAGAATTTGAGTTTGAAAAAGCATATGTGCTTTTAGACTTTAGTAAATTTAAGTTAGTGTTTTATGAGCTAACAAACTTCAAAAGAACTTTAATCAGAATGTGATTCTGATTTAAA
>JAZQJX010000055.1:0-14058 GCA_045541875.1 Clostridia bacterium
TTCAAGTCTTACTGCACTAACCAATGGCTATTCTATGCATTGTAGGGTTCGGCGGGTTCCGGCGAACAGTAAATGCAGTATTTTCGGTGCATCCTAAAGGCTGCACCCTACAATCTCTTATTTAATCAGTTTACCTGAGGAAAGCCAAAAACGGGAATTTGTGGATGTGAGAAATGCTGAAATAGTGATAGAATCCTATTCCTATTCCCTATTTCCTAATCCCTAATTCCTACGTTATTAAATAGCGAAAAGCAAAATAATATATATTTTAACGAAAAACAGATTATGATTGATCGGAACCCAAGTCCTCCAAAGTATAACAAAATTAAGCATTCCACGGGGGCAAAAAACCGATATATGGACGTTTTTGATAAGGGATGCACATATATCAGAAAACAAATAACATTTACATAGATTATAAGAAAGCATTTTAAAATCTTTGTGTGCTGAGCAGAGAGCCATAAGGGTTTAAAATAAATAAACCCCGTAAAGGGGAATAGGAGGAATTAGTAATGAAAAGAAGATTTTTAGCGGTACTCCTTACAGTTATGATGGTTTCAACAATGTTTGCAGGATTTACTGTAAGCGTTAGTGCGGCAAATGAGACACCTGTCAGAACATATCTTGATATGGATATGGAAAACTGGACATCAGGAACAGACAGACTCAATGCAGATGGTTCGGCAATTGCATCCACCTTGAAAGATACAACTTATATAACAGGTGTATTTGATGTAAACCCAGGTTCAATTGAAAGCCAGTCTGTTGCAGCCGATTCTGTTACAGGCAGTCAGGTATGGCAGATTGTGAGAAAAGCAGATGGTGTTGAACGTTCCAGAATCAGATTTAACATTGATGACGGCTCATTTGCATCAAATGTGTTCTGGACAGAATTCTCTGTTAAATATGAAGGTGCATTTGCAAGAATATCCTTTGAACATGATAATGCCAAATCAACAATGTTCATAGATAATAATGGTATCCTGAGAACAGGACTTTCAAACAGCTGGCAAAACGATGAAGACTGGAAGACAGCCGCAGTTCTTTGCAATGATGCTTTAGAACTCGGAAAATGGTATCACATTGCATTGGCAATTGACAACAGCAGTTCTTCACGCCCAATGTATTTATGGATAAATGGTAAAAAAGTTGTGAACGGAACAGTTAGTTCAAGTTCCGGAGCAGGATTAAACTATCTTGATTTCAATATCACATACCCAACTGAGAAGGCAACAATTTCAATTGATAATTTCCGTCTCTATACAACCGCTGCACTTGACACTCACCCTGAAAATGGCGTGGTAGCAGATGCAAATGGTTCAGATGAAATTTCAATAGCAAACGAAAGCCTTGTAACAGGTCTTTCAGCAAAAACTGTGAATGAAGTTAAATCAGCGTTCACATACGGTGACAAACTTGTATTTGTTAAAAACGGTGAAATTCTTGAAGGTGATGAACAGGTTGCAGGCTCTGTTGCATATGCTCCTTTGTCAAACGGCAAGGGCTTCAGAGCATATGATGTGGTAAGATACATTCCACAGGATATTATAACTTCAACATCTGCAACAGATATCACAGCATCAATAGGAACAGCAAACGCAGCACATCCTGTAAGAGGTATGGTAAATGATGCAATGTCAGCAGATGCAGACATATACAAAGCAAATTGCACTGACACAACCACTCCGTTGGTTGTAACAATTTCCCTTGATGCCTACTATGAACTTCAGTATCTGAAAGTTTACGAAAGACATCTTGGCGGTCAGAGAAGAGTAACCGTTGAACTTGGTAAAAACGGAGAATACACAACAGTTGCTACAAATGCTCCTCTTGCAACCGCTTACTCAATCAATCCCGGTTATATAGGTGTTGGAACAGTTCCTTTCACAGAAACCATTGAAAAGGCAAATTCAATCCGTCTCACATTTACTGCAGATAGCGGCAATGGCGGAGAGAAAACCTACGAAATTTGGGAAATTGAAGCATACGGTGCAAAAACAGGCGATTTGCCAAAAGATATTCTTGCACCAATCGGAACCGAAGGCAGTGCAGTTTCAAGCATTTCAGCAAGCATAGAAACAGCAAATTCAACATACCACCCTGTTGCAAACCTTGTGGATGGTAATATGTCCAGTGACTATTATTACAAATCAAAAGCCAATGTTACTGATGATCTTGAAATCGTAATTAACCTTGATGCTTTCTATACACTTTCTAAAATCAATATTTTTGAAAGAAAAATGAATTCTACAGACATCAGTGTGAAGGTTGAACTTGGATACAAGGGCGATTATAAAACTGTTGCTGACGGAACAGCATTGGTTGCTCAGACCTATATAGAATTCCATGAAACTTTAGCCGATACAATCCGCTTTACTTTTGATTATGCAAGTGGCGGTGAAGTATCAAAGTACCAGATCTGGGAAATTGAGGCATATGGCGAAAAAACAGAGGATTTCCCTGCATATTCCGATATAATCGCACCTGTGGGTGAAGGCAGTGCAGTTGCTTCTGTTACAACCAATATTCCTCAAAGAACAAATAGCAATGACGTAGCAAAACTTACTGATGGAGTGAAAAGTTATGACGAGGGTGAACCGTACAAAAGTACAAAAGATTTTGAATCGGCACCTTTGAAAGTTCTTATCACTTTTGACGCAATATATGAACTTACATCTGTCAATGTTTATGAAAGACAAATAGGCATAGACACAAAAGTAGATGTTGCAGTGGGCAAAGATGGTGTGTTCACAACCATTGCAAATGATGTTCAACTTACAGCATCAACAATTTCAACCCAGACTGGACTGACAGAAATTAAAATTCCATTCAGACAGGCAGATGCAATTCTTTTCACATTTGAAAATACTGACGGATATGATGCTAATGAATCGCTTTATCAGATTCTTGAACTTGAAGCATATGGCGGTAAAGTGGCAGATGTTACAAAATCTGCAGTTCTTCCTGCATATTCATTCGGAGAACTTACAAACAATTCATTTATAGTTGCAATTTCAACACCTGTTGCCATCAGCGGAGAAATGGTGGTTGCAGCATATGAAGAAGATGAACTTGTTGCTCTTACAGAAGCAAGAGAAGTTGAATTTGGCAAGGGTGTAACAGCAGAGTACACATTCTCATCAGATGGAATCATTAAAGACGGAAGAGAATATAAAGTATTTGTTTGGGATTCCATTGAAAATGCTCTGCAGAAACCGCTCTTTAAATCTGAAATAATTGTAAAATAACAAAATTTTGGACGAAACGAATTTAAACCATTTACATTTTAGCGGTTAAAATGTAAACAAATAACCCACGGGTCAAAGCGGACTTGTGATGACTCGTGGGTTATTTTAACTCTGATTCAAAAAAATAACATAAAATATGACAAGCATATTTAGGATTAAAACTTTTGCAATAAAGAATTATAGGAGGAATCAGAAATGAAAAGATTTTTATCAACAGTTCTTGCAATGGCAATGCTTGCAACAATGTTTACGGGAATCACTGCATTTGCAGACACAGCGTCAGTTGTCGGAAATTTCATTGATCTCGATTTTAATGATTGGGAAGCGATAGAGTCAACTGACAAAAATGACAACAGTTTTGTATGGTCATTCCATAATGACACAACACCTGTTGTTGTAACAGATGCCGACAAAGGTGACAAAGTTCTGAAATTTGACAGCAGTTCTGAAAACGGTTGGGTTCAGATTCGTCACAATCTCACAGACCGTGACTATTTCACAAGAGATGAATCTCAATGGATGGAATGGTCAGTAAAATTCGAAGGCGGTTTTGCCGGTGTTGGTTATGACCATAATAACGGATTTTCACCAATTTTTATTAACGAAAACGGTGTAATCAAAAAACTTGCAAACAGAGGCCGTGCAAGTAACGGCGGAGGCTCTGACATAGTTTCCGGCGGATATCAGCTTGAACTTGGAAAATGGTATCACATTGTTGTTTTAATGGATACAGTAAATGCTCCCAATGGTGACGGCGGAAGAATTTATGTATGGGTAAACGGAGAAAAAGTCTTTAACGGAACAGACTATAACTCTCAGTTCAAGGTTCAGGCAGAAGGCGGCAATCCCTACTGGAGTTATTACAGATTCTTTGTTGAAACTCCCCAGGCAGGAACAAATGTATATATTGACAACGTTAAAGCATATTCCACAGGCTCCGGTGTAAATGACACTCATGCATCGGATGACTGGAAGTTTGTCCTCACAGACCTTGACGAAGATGACGGAATTTATGTTCTTGAAAATCAGATTGTCGCAAAAGGCAAGACTGTTGGTGACATAAAAGATGCATTTTCCGGTGCAACACTTGTTGCAGACAAAGCAGACGATGCTCCTGCATCAGGTGCTACAATTACTGCATGGGCATCAAATGGCTATGCATATAAAGAATATGAAGTTTTAGATAAAGATGTTGCAACTGACATTTTAGGTAAGCATGCAACAGGAATCACAGCATCAATAGGAACAGCAAACGCAGCCCATCCCGTCAGCGGTATGATAAACGATGGAATGGACACATCGGTAGATGCAGATGTATATAAATCAAATTATAAAGAAAGCGGAACTCCTCTTGTTGTAACAATTCCTCTTGATGCATACTATGAGTTGGAATCTGTTAATGTGTATGAAAGATACCTGGCAGGACAGAGAAATGTGACGATTGAAATCGGCAAAAAAGGAAGTTTCACTAAAGTTGCCGAAGATGTTGCTCTCAACACTTCCGGAGTTGTATGCAAAACAGAAATTCCTTTCACCAAAACCGAAGGTGACACAATTCGTCTTACTTTCACAGGAACTACCAACGGAGATGGACAGCAGACCTATCAGATCTGGGAAATTGAAGCATACGGCATAAAGACTCAGGACAAAGCAAAAGACATTCTTGGTCCCATTGGCGAAAGTGCAGTAACATCAATTTCAACATCAATCGAGTCATCAAATGCCACATATCATCCCGTAAGTGGTATGATTAATAACGGAATGTCTTCATCTGTGGACGAGGACGTATATAAATCAAAAAATAATGTAACAGATGATCTTGTTGTTACAATCAATCTTGATGCATACTATACACTTGAAAATGTAATAGTATATGAAAAGTATCTGACAGGTTCTGCACTCAATGTAACAGTTGACCTTGGTAAAAACAGTGTATACACAAATGTTGCAACCGAAGTTCCTCTGGAAGTTGGTACAACACACACAACAGGTACTCCCACTGTAATCTCTTTTGCAGATACCGAAGCTGACACAATTCGTCTCACATTCAAAGGCACAGGTCCCGATGGACAGGAACAGAAATATCAGATTTATGAAATTGAAGCGGCAGGTACAAAAGCGGGCGACTTCCCTATATTTAATAAAATTTCAGGACCCGTTGGCGAAAGTTCCACAACTTCCATCACAACAAACATTCCCACAAGAGCAGGTGCTCACCCTGTTTCAGGAATGATTAACGGAAACAGAGAATACAACTCATCATTTGGCGGAACAGACGACAGCCTCTACAAATCAAATCATGATTATGATATGAATCCTTTAAAAGTTCTTCTCACATTTGATGGTGTGTACAACATTGCAAACCTCAAACTCTTTGAAAGAAGACTTGGTCAGAATCCTGTAACTGTTTCTGTCTTTGCAGGATTAAACGGCGAATTTGAAGAACTTGTTTCAGATGTTACACTCACACCCGGAGCATATACCGGAAAAGCACTTGAAACATCCATAAACGTTCCATGGACAGATGCTGATGCTGTGTTAATCGTATTTGAAAACGCAGGTGACTATGACGGTGCAGAATCAAGTTATCAGATTTCCGAAATTGAAGTATACGGTGCAAGAAGCGGCGATATTGAAGACACAGGCATTCTTGCCGGATACTCCTACTGGGAAGAAACAACAAATTCTGTTGTTGTAGCATATTCAAATGCAACAGATGAAGATATCAAAGCAATCACACTCATCGCTGCATATGAAGGCAACAAAATGGTTGCAGTTTGCAAAGCAAGAGAAATGACAATTCCTGCAGGTTCAGTTGTTGCTCAGTATTCAATGTCTGTTACAGGCATCAAACAAGAGGGCAGAACCTACAAAGCATTTGTAATGGATTCTCTCGGCGGACTCAAACCTTTGATGAAAGCAGAAATTATCGGATAATTGTTTTTGCAACATTTTAACTGACAATTAAGTATTATTCCCACATCACAGTCTGCAATTTTTCCTTTGCAGACTGTGAGAAAGGGATTGTTAAGAGGAAATTGGAATCGTGCTGAAAACTGCGGGAAACAATGTCTTTTTAACAAACCTTTTCTCATTTTGAAAAAATCTGTTAGGAGTGATTAATTTGAAGAAGCGTCTGATTTCGGCTGTGCTGGCATTATCAATGATTGTTTCGGTACTTTTTAGTTTTTCAACGGTCAGTGCATCTGTGACAAACGGAGAAATAAGAGGAATAAACATTCTTGCATATGAGGGTGTTGTTTCATCAATCGAAACATCAATTCCTACAAGGAGTTCAACATATCATCCTGCCGAAAAACTCATAGATTCATCTCTTACAGGTGATAACTATTTCAAGACAAACCCTGCCTATGACAGGGAAGATGACCTTGTTGTAACAATCAATCTTTCTTCACTTCACTCAATTAATGCAGTCAGCATATATGAAAGATTTATGAACCAGACCTGTACCGATTCTGTCAAAATTGAAATCGGAACATCTTCTTCAATGAAGGTTGCAGGAGAAAATCTTGCCCTTTCAAGCGGAGGAACAGGCGTTGCAAAAGCGTCTCATTTCACCTTTGACAGGGATTATGAGGGTGACATAATCAAAATCACTTTCAAAGGTGGAAAAGAAGGGAAACCATCTTCAGATTCCCAATATGAAATATATGAAATTGAATCCTATGAAGAAGTTAAGATAGACGGAAACATTTTAGCCTCTCACACATCATCTGTGATAGCATCAATTTCCCCAAGCCATGCAACTGTTCACGCTCCTGAAAAAATGGTCGACGGCTCTTTTTCGGGCGATGATTATTATAAATCAGCAAATTCAAAAGATGACAACACAGACCTTGTGGTAACCGTAAAACTTGATATCATATGTCCCATAGGGCAAATCAAGATTTTTGAAAGATATCTTTCAAGTTATGGCGTATGTTCCGATGAGGTCAGCGTAAGGATTGGGACAGGAACAAATTTAACTGAGGTCATAAGCGGACAAAGCCTTGAAGCCCTTGATGTAACAGGAGTTTCCGATACTGTGCTGAACGTTGTCCCCCAAGCTTTTGGCGATACAATTGAAATTACATTCAAAGGAACAGAGGACAGGGGAACTCAGGGCGAATGTACCTATCAGATATATGAAATTGAAGCATATACCGCTGCTGAGTCTGAAGTTTATATGTATGCAGGCTCACCAAGAGCGAGAGTTGACGGATATGTAAGAATCATTGACGATGACAATATAAACGTTGTTCCTGAATTTTCAGATTCTGTGTTTATGGTACCTGTAGATTTCTTTGCAAATGCTCTGAAACTTGAATATTCAGGAAATGAAAACACAGCAACCGTTAAATCGGGAGATAAAACGATAACATTCACATCAGGTGACGGAAGTTATACAAAATATGGACATCTCTATGTTTCGGCAACTGATTTTTGCGATGCCTTGAACATTGGATATGAAAATGATCCCTGCGGTCTCTTTTTTGCAGGAAACTTTGCAGAGGTTGACTGGAACAGCCGTGCACAGTTCAGTGATATAACAAGGAAACTCAGAGAAGTTGTATATGGTGCGATTCCGCTTCCCTCTGACGTTTTGGTAAAACTGAAATCCCAAAACCCCGAAAATGACCACCCCAGACTCTTTTTAAACGAAAACTTTGATGTGGAAGATCTGAGGGAAAGAGTCAAACATAATCCCTACAAATTATGGGCATCAACTGTTATTTCCTATGCTGATTCAAACATTTCAGAATTGGCACAGGATCCGATAGAATATGAAATCCCCGACGGAATAAGACTTCTTTCTGTATCAGAGAGAGTAATGAAATATGTTCAGAACATTGCTTTTGCATATCTTCTGACAGGCGATACAAAATATTCGGACAAAGTTACAGACATTCTTATGACTGTCTGCACATTCCCTGACTGGAACGAAAAACATTTCCTTGATGTGGGAAAAATGTCAGCAGCCGTTGCCCTTGGCTATGACTGGTGCTATGATAAACTTTCCGAAAGTCAGAAAAACACAATAAAGACCGCACTTGTGGAATTTGCCTTAAAACCCGTTATGAAAGACTATAACGAGGAAGAAAGAAACAGAACATATTACTGGAGTTCAAAGTCCACAGGGGCATACCCCAACAACTGGATTGCAGTCTGTGTTGGCGGTACAACCATGGCGGCACTTGCCGTAGGTGATGAAGACCTGGGAGATTTCACAGATACCGGAAAAATTATAACCGAAGGTATGGACAGACTCAAAGACCTTCTTGATTCCTATCTTCCTGACGGTGGCTTCCTTGACGGATACAGTTACTGGCGATTTGCAATGGAATATATCGGAAACTTTGTGGGATGTATGAATTCTGCACTCGGAACAGACTATAACATCTCAAAAGCACCGGGACTCTCTGTTACTTTTGAATGGGTTCAGCAGCTCACAGGCCCCGGCGGACCATTTAACTTTGATACTTGCGGAAATGCATTTATAGATTCTCCCGAGTTCACACTTTTTGGTTATCTCACAGGAAAAATGGCATATGTGGATTTCAGAATAACCGACCAGTTGATGGCGCGTGCAATGGCGCCGCACTTCAAAGATATAATCTGGTATGATTCGTCAATCCCTCACAATGATACCAGTCTTCCCTATGAATATATTTCGAGGGGTGCAACAAATGTATATGTAACAAAGAGCGGAAACAGTAAAAACGATGCCTGGGCGGCAATGTATGTGGGCTACCGTAAAAAAGCGGTTGGTGCAATGCAGGATTTTGACGGAACTTTTGTTCTCGATATGCTGGGCAATCGCTGGGCGATAGATTACGGCGGTGAAGGTCAGACCTATCAGAATACGGGAAATGCATTCTGTGATTATTATATCTGTCGAGCTGAAGGTCACAACACAATCATCCTGACAGAAGGTGACGACCACGACCATGACCCCTATGCCTGCGGAAAACTTATCCGGAAAGACTCAAACGATTTGAGTGCCTATGCGGTGTATGATTTTACCGATCAGCTTGACGATAAAGGTGCATCACTCTGGCACAGAGGTATGAAACTTGACCGTGTGACTCAGAGAGTCACAGTTCAGGACAGGATAGAAATAGCTGACGGCGATTCAATGTTCTACTGGTTTATGCACACAGGTGCTGAAATAGAAATTTCTGATGACGGAAAGGTAGCAACTCTCACACAGTCAGGAAAGCAGATTCAGGCAAGACTCATATCTGATGATGAATCATTGGTTTTTACAGAAATGGCTGCAGATCCTCTTCCCGGCTCACCAAATCCTGAAATTCAGCAAACAAGAGAAGGCACAAGAAAACTTGCAATTCATTCTGACAGCATTTCAAAGGTTAACATTGCAGTTGAATTTGTTCCTTTAAGCGGCGGAACAACAGATGTTAAAAAAGATGCTCTCACCGATATGAATTCCTGGACGCTGAAAAGCGGTTCGGGTGTCATATTAGACAGAGTCGGATCATCATCTTACGGCGGCGGTGAATATGCTGTCGGTGATACAGCGACAGTTTATGCAGGTACAAGACCTGACACAACATTCAGTCACTGGGATGCAGAAGGCATCACACTTTCTGATCCCACAAACCCAACTCAAGCCTTCAAAGTACCACAGGGAATTGTGAAACTTACTGCAAGGTGGGAAGGTGTAAACTTCCTTGATGTAAACTTTGACAACTGGACAGGCGGAAAGTCTAATAAGGATTCGAGCGGTCAAACAATAAATCCCGGATGGGCAGGCAATGTAGGTACACAGTCGGTTGTATCGGTTCCCGAAAAGGTTGGAAAAGTTCTTAAAATTCCCGTTGCAACATCAGGCGGAAACTATTATATGAGAGCAAGATTCCTTTCAGATTCTGCTCCTGCAACATATGATAATTGTCAGGTTTTATGGACAGAGTTTTCAATCAAATATGAAGGTGGAATTGCGGCTTTCGGATTTGGAGAAAGCACCCTTGCACAGGGAATTATCAACATAAACAAAGACGGAAAACTTGAAAAATTCACAAAGTGGGGATACGGAGAAGACGGAAGCAGTAATAGTTATATACGCGGTCAGACTATAGGCGACTATACTCTCGAAGTCGGAAAATGGTATCACTTTGCTGTTGCACTTGACTTTGCGGATGAAAAGGCATATGGAAGAGGTGCACCTCTTTATGTATGGATGAACGGTGAACTCATCGAAAACGGTTCGGCAACTGTCGGCATAAGCCCCTCATCTTCATGGAAATATCACAAAATGTGGGTGGATATTGCCAATAAAGAGGGAACAACGGTTTATGTTGACAATCTGAAAGTATATGAAACCATATATCTTGACAATCACGCCGAGGAAGATTTTAAAAATACTGTTATTCCGAAAGATAAGTTCTATGAAGAGACCGGAACTGTATATATTCCAAAGGGTATGAAAGTATCTGATATATCACAAAAGGTTTCACCCTTGAAAGTTAAACTCATAAAAGATGGTAAAACACTTTCTGATTCAGAATTTATTCCCACAGGTTCAACGCTTTATCTTAATTCACCGGATGGCAGAGCATATTCGTCATATGAAGTTATTACAGATTTTGAGTGCTCTCTTGTGAGAGAAAGCCTTACTCAAACCGGCGATACATTCAGTATTGATTGTATAAATAATTCTGGAAATGCAATTGATGCGGAGATTCTGGTTGCTGTATATGATGATACAGAACTCAAAGAAGTGACAATTCCGAAAAAAGTTACGATTCCGAAAGGCAGGTCCAAAATTACCGGAATTGATAATTCAATTGCCTCATCCGGTGAAGAATATAAGGTGTTTATCTGGCAGGATTCCAAAAATATGAAACCTCTGTCCGGTGTAAATATATTTGCAAAATCCTGATAAAAGAAAGTAATAATAAACAATTTGGGAGGTATTAAAATGAAAAAAAGATTTCTGGCACTTTTTGTAACCTTTACAATGCTTGTATCAGTTATGGCTACAATTGGTGCAATGGCAGATACTGCTGAGGTTACAGTAAACTATGCGGACGTGAATTTTGACAACTGGGAAACAGGAACCGCAGATTTAGGCAGCGATGGCACAGCGGTCTCCTTTAACTGGATGGGAGCAACAAGCGGAAACGAAGTGACCACAGTTTCTGAAAGAAGCGGAAAGGTACTCAAAATCCCTGTCGACACAGCAGGTGATAAGTATTATGTGAGAGCAAGACTCCTTTCAGGCGCACTTCCTCTGACATATGCATCCTGCAATGTTTTGTGGTCAGAGTTTGTCATCAAATATGAAGGCGGTTTTGTAGGCTTTGGTATGGGTGAAACCGACAGTGCATACAACCTTGTTTCGATTAATAAAAGCGGAAGCCTTGAAGTGGGCACACGTTGGGGCTATGGTGAAGTTGGCGGAGGTAACTACTCCAGAGGCACTGCAGTTCCCGACAGTCAGCTTGAAGTCGGCAAATGGTATCATATTGCAACTGCTGTAGACTTTACCGATGCAAGTGCATCATCCGGTGCTCCTGTGTATATCTGGGTTAACGGTGAACTTGTTGCAAATGGAATGAGAACATCCAACATTAAACCTGCATCTGCATGGAAATATCATAAACTCTGGCTTGACGTTGCAGAATCCGCTGGAAGAACAGTATATCTTGACAATCTCAAAATATATGAAACTTCTGAACTTGACACTCATATTGCAGATGAATATAACGTTAGTTTAGAAGACGAAAATCCCGATGACTACATCACAATTGAAGGTGAAAGCATAAAAACTCCTTCAAAGGCAACTATCGCTGATGTAAAAGAGGCTTTCCCCGGAGTTGATTTCAAATTTGAAAAAGACGGTGAACCGGTAACAGACGATGCTATGAGCGTTTCAGGTGTTACTGCATATGTATATTCTGCAAACGGTATGGCATACAAGGAATTTGAACTTATGCCCGACACCGTTACATATGCTGTTACTGTTACAGATAGTTATGCGGATGTTTCAGGTAATGGTGAATATTCCGTGGGCGATGTTGTAACAGTTGATGCAGGCAGAAGAGAAGGATACAAATTTACAGGCTGGACAGTTGAAGGCATGGAAGTTGAAGACAATATGGCAAAAACCATCACCTTCACAATGGATGCAGGAGCAAAATCATTTACTGCAAACTGGGAATATATCCCCACATATGAAGTTGAAGTTATAGATAGTTTTGCACAGAATCCCGGTACAGGACTTTATTATGACGGTGAAGAAGTAACAGTTGATGCCGGTGAAATGGTGGGATATGAATTCCTCGGATGGACAGTTGAAGGAATTGAACTTACAGAAGACGAACTTGGAAGCCAAACCATCACCTTTACAATGGACACAACTCCCAAAACATTTACTGCAAACTGGTATGTTATTCCGAAATATACAGTTGAAATAAACGGAAGTTATGCTGAAAATTCAGGAGCAGGTGAGTATTATGCAGGTGAGACTGTAACAATCAGTGCAGGTGAAAGACCAAGAGCTGAGTTTAACCGTTGGAAACCCTACGGTGTCAGCCTTGACAATGCCTATAGCGAAACAACAACTTTTGTAATGCCTGCTTCAAATGTTAAAATCAATGTTAACTGGTACACCTTTGCATCCACATCAGGCGGAGGCGGCGGTGGCGGATCCGGCACAGTTTCCTATACCATCAAATTTGAAACAAACGGCGGAACTGAACTTGCTCCCGTAAAGTTAGAAAAAGGAAAAGTTCTTGCAGTTGAACTTCCTGCAAAAGAAGGATATATCTTTGATGCATGGTATTTTGACAAAGAACTCACAGACAAAGCCCCCCTTACCTATAAAGCAGAAAAGAATGTTACACTCTATGCAGGCTGGATAGACGAAACGGCAATAGAGAAAGAAGAAAAGGATGAACCTGTTCAAAAAGAAGAATGGCAGAATCCTTTCAATGATGTGAAAGCCGGAACATGGTATTTTGAACCCATAAAATATATGTATCAGAAAGAATACTGTGAAGGTTTCGGTTGGGGACAGTTCGGGCCGGACGTTAATCTTTCAAGAGCAATGCTTGTGACAATTCTCTACAGAATTGAAGGAGAACCCCAGGTTGCAAATGCAGGAGGATTCTCAGATGTGGCAAAAGGCTCATGGTATGATAATGCAGTTGCGTGGGCATCGGCAAACGGAATTGTAACAGGTTATAATTCCTACACATTTGCTCCCGACGACCTCATAACAAGAGAACAGATTGCAGCAATTCTCTATAGATATGCATCCCTCAAAGGTCAGTCTGTGACAGAGAAAAAAGACATTTCGGCATATGGTGACTATGGAAATGTTTCATCCTTTGCAAATGATGCTCTTTCCTGGACAGTTGCAAAAGGATATATCAGCGGAAGATCAGAATCTGAACTTGCACCGCAAAACAGTGCAACAAGAGCAGAAGCAATGACAATCCTCTACAGATTTATAAAGAACTAAAAAATCAGAATAATCAGGATAAGAAAGGGAATGTAAAAAAAGTCCAGACCGCAATAAGGCAGTAATAATAAGCAATACAGAGTATTAATTAGCCTGTAAATCATTTGAATTTACTACAAATGTTGAAAAACATCTGTTTTCCAGATGTTTTTCTTCAAATATATGCCTTTTTGCTATTGCCAAATCTCACCACTCGCAGTACCTTTGTACAGCTTCGGGTTACCACTCAAAGCATGGCTCTGCCTTGCTTTGAGTTCGATTTGACAATTCTGAATCTTTTTTTCTATTCCCCAAAGGGGCTGTAAATTAATTTGCCGAATT
>JAZQJX010000056.1:0-18550 GCA_045541875.1 Clostridia bacterium
TATCGTCAGACTGCAATTGTGTTTTTTCTTATGGGTATTACATTTTTGCTTATTGGCTTTGCAATACTTTTTGATGCTGGCTGGATAACTTACATTGCGGGAGTGGTTATCATAATCATACTTATTTATGCCATTACTTCCAGTATCGCAATTGAAAAAAGCAAGAAGCAGAGATAACATGCCGTCCAATTCCAATAGGTCGAACAGTTAGGAAAATAAGAATTTGACGAAGAGGTAATTTTATGAAAAAGGTTCTTCAAGTAATTTGCTGTGCAGTAGGTAGTGGAATGATTGGTTTCTTTGCTAATCAGTTGGATACGGTTGTTGGTAGTGTGTGTTTCACACTTGGCATCGTTCTGCTTGTTGCTTCAATCAGTATAATGAGCAAAAAGGATAATTGACCAATTCCAATTTGTTGAACTAAATATCTGCACAGGAGCAAGGTTGAAATATGCCTTGCTCCTTTTCATTTGGTATTCACGAAAATGAATAAAAAGGTCATTTATGCATATCACTACTTATCTAATACAGAGACATGATTAAAGGCTCCCGCAAATTTGCGAGAGCCTTTTTATGATATGTGTCAGTATTTTTAATCTTAGTTACATTCTGCAACGAGAGGACCTTCCAGGTCGGAAATGTAGAAGAGTTTTCCGGGGAGTGTGGGAATGAAACTTGATGTTACCCACATTGAAGGACCATATCTTAAGGTCATCCAGAAACTCATACCCTGCCACTGCATACCACGGTTGAATGCTCCGTCACATCCGCCGATGATGAAATCAGCCTGAAGGAAGAGTCCGGGTCCGATTGTGTTTGCTCTGCAGGGAACGAGAGTTGTTCTTGATTTGAAACTTGTGATTGCATTCTGTTCAATTGTGAGAGGATGGAGTTTTGCACCGATGCGGTGTGTTTCCTTCTTCCAGTCTTCAACGCTTGCAAAATCTGCTGCAAACTGAGGCTCCCAGAAAGCAATGTGGCACATTCTTCCTATACCGAAGATAAGTCCGAGTTTTGCACCCTCTGCTTTGAGGTCTGCAATTTTCTTTGCATATGTGGGGAGGTTTTCTTTTGTAGCAAAGTTTCTCTGATTTTCGGGAACTGTGAGTTCGCCAAGGGGATTAAAGAGAGCCTGTTTCATAGCATTCTGGAATGCTGCAGGATCATCTGCTGCCAAAGTGTTACCTTCTGCATCTGCCCATTCATCCATATTGAATGTGTATACGTGGTCGCATTTGATGTTCCATGCTTTGAGGAAATATACTGCCCATTTGTACATTCCCATAGGACCTACGGGCAAAATGAGAGCGAGTTTTTCGCCTCTGTCTTTTGCTGCTTTAATCTGCATTGCAATTTCGTGGCCCATGTATGTGTCAAATTCATAGAGATTTTCACATCTTACGGGTGTGAAATCTTTGTGCCAGAAATCCTGTCTGTCTTCAACTTTGTTTGCGGGATCACAGCATTTGTCAATTTTTGCCATATCCCAGCCTGCGGGATAAAAGCCCTCTAAAAGTGAGCCTTTAACGGTATCCATAAAATCCATTGTTTTTTCCTCCTTATATTTTGTGCAGAATTTCATCTGCTAAATTACGGTAATAATCTCATTGGCTGAATTTTGGGATATACAAGACACTGAGTGAAGCCTTCAGCATATTGACAGTTTGACTGAAGTCCTCTGTATTTTGCACAGGTCTTTACAAAATCAGCAAAGTCTATGTGGTCGTGGTCTCTCATCCATTTAAGTTGACTTTCATGGCACTCAAGCATTTCAAGTTTGAGGTCAATTTCATCTGTGATGTCAACATAATCTGTGGGAATGAAACCAAGACCTGCAAGGTTATCCATATAGTAGATGGGAGTAACCTTTGAAACTGCATCAACACCTGTTTTGTAGTGTGGAACACTTGCCGCAAAAGATGCGTCAAAAACAAGTCTCGACACTGCAACGTGGTCAGGCATATAGTCATTGGGAGCATGAGTGATGATGAAGTCAGGATTACATTCTCTGATGATGTCCACAACCTTGTCTCTCTGCTCTTTGCTTCCTTCATATACCATTACGTCACCGATGTCACAGGTAACAACTTTGATACCTGCAAGAGAGCCTGCTTTTCTTGCTTCGTCGCGTCTTATGACGCGAAGCTCATCAGGCTGAATTATTGCATGGCCAAGATCCCCGTTTGCAACGTGGCATACTGTTACGTTGTCGCCTCTTTTTACGCATTTTGCCAAGGTTCCGGCACAGTTGATTTCCATGTCGTCGGGATGACAGCCGATTGCAAGAACATTCATTACAACAAACCCCTTTCGTATTGACTTTATGTTAATTATATGGTATCATTACAATCAAAGTTTTTCAATACAAAAATATACTTTATATTTACACTTTTGTAAAGTGAGGTCGGGCGTGTGAATACTTCCTACAAAAAACAAAAAATTGAAAGCGTCATAAATGTCAGCGAGATTGTTACCATTCACTATTTTGAATTTGACAGAAATTTTAAATCCCACGGCGAAAAGCACGATTTCTGGGAAATTGTGTATGTGGACAAGGGTGAGGCAATAATAAAGACAAAATCAAGAGAATTTACCTTAAAGCAAGGTGAGGCGGTCTTTCATAAACCCAACGAATTTCACGCAGTCTCTGCGAACGGTCTTGTTGCTCCCAATGTTTTTATTATCACATTTGTCTGCAAATCAAAGTCAATGGATTTTTTTAAGGGTAAGCATCTCAGAGTCCCCACCCCGCTGAGGTCATGTATATCTGAAATTATTTCAGAATCCGAGGCTACATATCACCTTGAAAGAAACAATCCCCACCTCACAGAACTCATTGAAAAGCAAAATCCTCCTCAGGGAAGCAAGCAACTTATTAAGGTTAATCTTGAAATGCTCCTTATTAAACTTTTGAGGTTCGATATTAATATTAAATCAACAGTTATCCCCATAATGCCTGCCGACAGACTTACCGAAGATATTACACAACTTCTCGGAAGTAACATATACGGAAAAATTTCCGTGTCGGACATATGCAGAAAACTGAATTTTTCAAGGACTTACATATCTGCAAGATTCAAACAAACTCTGGGGATGACAATCAATGAATATATGACAAAACTCAAAATTGAAGAGGCAAAAACTCTTATAAGGGAAGAAAAACACAGCATTTCACAAATATCGGAAATGCTGTGCTATGATAATCCTCACTATTTTTCAAGAGTATTCAAAAAGGTTACAAATATGTCACCGAGGGAATATAAGGAATCGGTGAAGATTTAATTTCAAACCCCTCTCCGAATTGAAATTCAGCAATTCAGAGGGGGTTATTTGTGTTATTTGTGTTATTTTCTCATTTCAACTATTGCTTTTATAAAATTTGTATTGTCACTTGACATTAAATATGATCCGCAGGACCATGTGTAGTTTTTGAAATATCTCGGATATTCATCTTCGTAGAGATCAAAACACATCTTACCAACTTGTTTTATTCTTGCTGAAACCTCATCGGTGGATTTACCGAATGCATACATCGTGCATTTGTCTTCGCCCTTTTCAATCATTTCAAGAAGATATTTTTTTGCCACTTCATCAGAGAAAATGTCACGTTCTCCTATCCATTTTTCAATATCAAATTCATGTACACTTTTGAGAATGGTACACATTTCAGCACGTGTCAGAAAACCTTTTGGTTTCACATACATTTTTTCGTTTTCTTCATATCCGCTCACAAGTCCAAATGTGTATAATGATGGGATAACACTGCTGTATATATTAACAAGAGCACCGTTTGTGAGAACAAGATCCTCAAAGGGTGTTTCTGAATTTCTTACGGCTGCATCGATGGATTTAAAATCAAATCCGTTATATATCATATAGAAGACCTGTTCCCTTTCAATGGGTTCATTCATATAAAGGTCTGTGTATACCATCTGTTTTTCCTTGGCAACTTTAAATGCGCCTTCATACCATTCTCCGGTAGTTTCGGGAATTTCGAGTCCTGCCGCCCTTGCCACAACAGAAATTGCCTGGGCTTTGGTGAGAGTGTCATTGGGTTTGAATGTGCCGTCTTCAAAGCCGTTTACCCATCCTTTTTCCTTTGCATATTGAACACTTTCATAGTACCAGTCGGACTCTTTGCAATCACTGAACTCTGCAGCCATTGCAGAAATTGTAATTAGTGATATACATAAAATCACAAGCATTAAGACAAATATTTTCCTCATTTTTGTTTCTCCTCTTTATTGTTCCGGCATTTCACTATCAGATAAACTCAATTATTAATTTCATAGGGGTATATGCTATTCAGTTTTCCCAAAAAATATTTCCCGAGAACTTCTGCACCTTTTTCCGTCAGATGTATCTGATCCTGAACGAGTGCGTTATCTTTGCATGTGCGATAATATCCAAGACCTGCCTCACTTGCACCATTCCAGAATTGTATGCCATGCATTCTGCAAATTGTGGAGATTGCATCTTCCCAGTCCAACCATTTTTTTGTGGTTCTTCCGGTGGGCAAAAATTTTACTGATTCGTTGTCGTACTTGTATCTGCTTCTTGATGCAGTCAAAATCGCAACAGTTGCATTTGTGTTTAAAAGAAGATACTCTATTATCTGATTGAGATTTCCGCAAAATGTCTCATCACACAAATCCGTCACATTGCCAAGTTCACCCAGAAAATCATTTGGTATAATTTCTACTGTTATTAAATCAGCTTCTGCTTTTCCGTCATCAAGACGCATACATCTTGTTTTAATGTTGTCATCTCCGTGGAAACGAGGAATAATACCGCTTCCGCCTTTGCCGAAATTATGCATTTCAAGACCTGCATATTCAGCCAGGTACCTGGTATAACTTGGGCGGGGAGTACCGTCAGACAACGTAATATCTGTCATTGAAGTTCCATAACAATACCATTTTTTCTCTTGCCATTGATTCATCTTATTCATCCTTTCTTATTCCTGTTGCCGTAAGGTAGTGTTTCTCCTTTTGTTATTTAAAAATAAGTTTTTTGGATGCAACTGCTTATATTATTTTCCCATCATCTTCACAAGTTTTGCTCCGCCAAATTTTATGGCAGGGGCATTTTTTTCATATTCTATGCACTTTTCGTGATATGCATCATAAATAACGGTGGGTTCTGATTTAAGAAATTCTTCTTTGGACACAATCTCATTTGCAGGGGTACTTGCAACAGTAATTTCAATAACGCCCTGTTTTTGAAGCATTTCTCCCGGTATTACTGCCTCCATAGGTGAGATCCCCACAGTCGCAACACAGTTTCCGTCAACATATATGCAGGCACTTGAAGATGTGTCTATAAGTTTTATTTTGTATCTTTCACCGCATTTGGGCTTTTGGGGTAACACATAATTGGCTCTATAGGTTATCTCTCCTGAAAATTCCTTCGTGATTTTGGTATCACAAGGAACTTCGACCATTGAAATTCCGCTTTTTGAAACATTTAATCTTTTTATTTTTGAAACTTCAAAATCTGACACAGATGCAGTATATTCTTCTTTATAAGATACGGTTTCAAGTTCGTTTTTGGTGGAATATATGACCTGAATATCTCCGCATTCTATTTTTATTCTTTCAGAATCCACATTTAAAACTTCACCGCTTGAAAGGTTCAGGCGATAAAGATTATCACCATGCATATCAACAGATGCTTCAACTTCGGTTTCACTTTCATTGAAAAGAAAATAAAGAGTTCCTGATGAAAGTTCTCTTTTCATTGTTCTGATTTTTGAATCTGTCCTTGCCTTTTGTGGCTTTGTTACAAGAGGGGCTATTTTTTCTTTAATTTCATCAGGCATAAAAAGGCAGTCAGGAACAATGATGTTTTTATATGTGACATTTCCGATTTTTAAGCCATCACCTGCAATACTTGCATCCATTATGGAATAATCATCTATTATGTCAAATTCTATGTTTTGTTTTTCAAGATTCACGCCCTCTGATATGTAACTTTCAGATGCCTTTTTGGAAATCTCTCCGTTTGCCCAAAAGTCTGCACAGGGTATGTACAGAGCGGTATCAACTCTGTGTTCACCGAGTTTCAAAAGATAGGAAAGTCTTTTAAAATAGGTGTTCAGATGCTCAAGATTATAAAATCCGGGTTTGTGATAAGAAAACACGGGGCGTTCAACAAGAAGTGACCTTGTTGAATTTCCTGATGCCATAAGCATTATGTTGAACACATTTATGCCACGGATTGCCTGATAATTAAGGACATAGCGAAATTCATCAGGTGTTACTCCGTCGCCGTATACTGCAAGAGATTCTGTGAGAGAAAGACTGTTCCCTGACTGATGAGCGGCAGATGATGCAAGTCTTGGAAAAAACGGTGCGCCCTCAGGCACGGGAACTTCATCATTTACAGGCATCTGAATCTGATGGCATATGACGTCAACTCCGGGAATGTCAAATTCTCTGAGACCTCTTAAGTGGCTGAAGTAGCACTGCTTTGATGCACCTTCGGGAAGATGGTCAATATCAAGATGTCCTGCTAATTTCTTGCCGTGCTTTCTACACCAGTCACCAATATTTTTACAGTAATTTTTCCAAAACAAATCACCTAAGATTCTTCCGTAGTGAATTCTTGCAAGTTGTTCTTCTTTTTTTGTTGCAAGATTTTCATCGTCTATGCAGTATAAATAATCTTTTATGTCATATCCATATTTACTTTCAAATATTTCAAAGAAATTATAAGGAATAAGATTTTTTATGACACTTGGTTCATCTGTAAAAATTGCTGACACATCATCAAAATGATTGCCGAGGTAATTTTTGTAACATTCGTATGTGTTATTTATGAATGTATCTATAACTCCTTTATTTGTGCTGTCAACACGGTTGGGACTTTTTACGTTTGATTTTTGAGAGTAGTATTCTTTTAATGTGATGTCACTTTGGGCAATATATCCTTCAAAGATTCTGTCTTTTTTCAAAAAAGCAGAGAGTGTACCTTTTGAGGGAACATACTCTTCACCCATCTTTAAACTTATGTCACGGGTGCAAAGCAGAGTTTCAACACTGTCGGGATTTTGAGAATATGTTTTTCCGCCTGCTCCTCCCGACGGCCATCCCGCCTCGTCATAGAGCCACAGTTCCATTCCCAGTTTTTTCCCTTTTTTTATTGCATATTTCATACATTCAAAAAATTCATCACTCAGGTATTCGGGAAGCATGCATGTTTTCATTGTTGTGGGGCGAAAGTTTTCGGGCAACGGAAGAATATATATACCTCCGATACCTGCCTTTTTAAACTCTTCAAGTTGAGAGTCTATTAAAGATACATTTACAGGCTCATTCCATATCCAGGTATATATAACATTGTTATCTTTTGAGGGGTTTTTGAATTCCTCCATTAAAAAATCTTTCGCACCTATATTTTTCATCTGAATCTCCAATATTTTTTTAAAATTCAAAATATTCCTTTGCGTTATAATAGCAAATCCCCTGAACTATTTTCTTTAATGTTTCATAGTCTTCGGGATACTCTCCCTCCTCAACCCATTTGCCGATGAGGTTACAAAGAATTCTTCTGAAATATTCATGGCGGGGATAGGAAACAAAACTTCTGGAATCCGTGAGCATTCCAACAAAGCGTGAAAGAAGACCAAGGTTTGCAAGGGCTTTCATCTGACTTTCCATACCGTCACGCTGATCGTTGAACCACCAGCCCGATCCAAACTGAATTTTGCCCGGGACAGGAGATTTCTGGAAGTTTCCGAGCATTGTTGCGAGAACATAATTATCTTTGGGATTGAGAGTGTAGAGGATGGTTTTGGGTAAAGCATCTTTTTTCTCCAATCCATCGAGCATTTTTGAAACGCCCTGCGCCATTGGGAAATCGTTTATGGAGTCAAAGCCTGTGTCAGGCCCTAACTTTTCAAACATACGGGAATTATTGTTTCTCATTGCGCCCAGGTGAAGTTGCATTGTCCATCCGCGTTTTGCATATTCCTCTCCGAGAAATACAATTTTTTCAATCATTTCATCATTTATCTCGTCAATTGCGTGATCCGAAAGACGGCATCCTGCCTGGTGGAAATAGTCCATTCTGTCTGTGATGTCGGAACTGATTTTGGAAAGGTCGGGGCGGAATGTGGGAAGAACTTTTACGTCAAAATCTTTAAGATTTTTGTGATGTTTCAAATCATCATAGGGATTATCGGTTGTGCAGATAACTTCTACATTTGATTTTTTTATGAGAGATTTTGCACGAAATTCATCTTTCTTAAGGCATTCATTTACCTCATCCCAGATTTCCTTTGCTGTGTCGGATGACAATGTTTCATCTATGTCAAAATAGCGTTTGAGTTCAAGATGAGTCCAGTGATACATGGGGTTGCCTATCATAAGAGGAACTGTTTTTGCAAAGGCACACCATTTTTCATAAATATCTGCGTTTCCTGTTATGTAATCTTCAGAAATTCCGTTTGAACGCATAAGACGCCATTTATAGTGGTCTCCGCCAAGGAAAAGGTCAAATGCATTTTCAAACTGATAGTTTTCGTCTATCATTTTGGGAGACAAATGACAATGATAGTCAATTATGGGAAGATTTTCCACATATTCATACAGCTTTCTTGCTGTTTTGTTTTTCAGCATAAAATCATCTTTAATAAAACTCATGTTACACTACCACCTTTTTAATTATAATTTTTGACATATATAATATCTTTATTTCACTAAGACAATTATATAAAAAATGCAGTGCACTTTCAACTGTTTTTTTGTGATTGCACTGAAACCTTTACAGGTATTTTGAACTTTCTTTTCGCAACCGTCGACTAAAATTTTTCTGTAATTTCTATAGAAGAAAAAGTGAAGACGGGTTTTCCACCTCACCGCAAAGTGAAACTTCACGGTTCGGGCAATTCGTGAATTGCCCCTACAAATGCACTTGCCGAATGGCAAACTTAGTTGTCATATTGAAGCAGTGCAACTGCTTCAAGCGTTGTTTAGTTGTACCTACAGTCATGTTATCTTCCTTCTTCAAAAGCAATAGATGATGTGTATTTGGTTTCACTTATTCTGCACTTTGCTTTTATGACTTCTTCCAAATCAATATTATAAATATTAGCAATAGCTATTGCGTAATAAATAACATCCCACAATTCCTCATCTATTGTCCCTTGAATTTGCTCTGAACTTTCGGCTTTTATATTTTTCCTTATTGCTCTTGAAAGTTCTCCAACCTCTTCGGTAAGTTTCAAAAAATAATCTTTAAGTGATTCGGGATGAAAATCTTTTTGTTTTATGTAATTCTGTAAGTATTTTATTGATGTTTTTCCGTACATTCAATTATCCCTTTCGGTTTTTAGCAGTAGTAACAGATGCAATGAGTTTTCTTCTTATTGTTCCGCATTTGTTTATCAAAGTTTTATATGTATTTTCATCAATTCTGTTTTTCCTGAATAAAAGTTCAAGCCAGTATTCCGTCTCAAAGCATTCTTTCAAGGCAATTTCTAATTTATTTATAAAATCTGCCCTGCTTTGAGCGTATTTTACTTCGTGAAGATTTGCGCCAATAGATGAAGAACATCTTAATAACTGATTGACATATACAGAGCACCCTTTAATGTTATCACAAATATCAGATATTTCTATTGCAAAATCAATAGTTTCTTCTCTCATTAAGTTTTTCTGTTCCATAATCTATTCTCCTTTGTCGATATACTCGCATTGCTCGTTCGGTATATTTTGCTCTCGCAAAATTCGATATAACCTCGCCTTGCTCGGTTTCGATATGATATAAATCTCGTTGCCGCAGGCAACATATCGAGCCGCAAGGCATATCGAGTTCTAATAGAACATATCGAAAATCTCGAAGAGATTTATATCGATGTTGAAAGCGTCAGCAATGCTACGCTTTCAACATGACAAGTCTGCGGAAACATATCCACAGCGCACGTTTTTTTCAAAACATATCCGTATTCCCTCAAAATCGCAACATCCCTTGCCAAAGTTGAACTATTGCAGGAAACATAAACAATCTTTTTGGGATTCATATTTTTAAGGAGAGTGAGAAGATTTTCATCGCATCCTTTTCTTGGTGGATCAACCACAGCAATATCTGCTTTTTCACCCTTTGAAATCAGTTTTTCAACCACCTCGGTGCAATCTCCACAGAAAAAGTGTACATTTTCAATGTTATTTATCCTCGCATTTTCTTTTGCATTTTCCACTGCATCGGGAACGATTTCAACCCCTATAACCTTTGATGCTTTTTTTGAAAGGAAAAGGCTTATGCTCCCGACTCCTGAATAAAGGTCAAATACGGTGTCTCCGTCCTCGGGGGCGGCATATTCAAGTGCTTTCGCATACAGTTTTTGCATCTGGGAAGTATTCACCTGAAAAAAACTGTTTGGTGACACTTTGAATCTGAGGTCATCAAGTTCTATTATTATATGGTCATCGCCATAAAGAACAATGTTTTCATACCCTAAAATAACATTGGTTTTTTGGGTGTTTATATTCTGAATGAGACTTACTTTTCCAAAAGATGAAAGCTTTTTTTCCAAAGCATCTGTATTTGGAAGTTTTCTTTTGGAATTTGTCACAAAGGCAACCATAATTTCATCTTTGCCTGTGCGGATATAGATGTGGCGGATTATGCCTTTGTGAGTCTTTTCATCGTAGGGTGTAATCTTTTCTTTTCTTATATATTCCATTGCCATTTTCAGTGCTTTATTTATTCTTTCGTCCTGAATATTGCAAGATTCACAAGGCGAAATTATGTGGCTTTTCGGAAGGTAGAATCCGCATACTGTCTTACCTTTTGATTTGCCTACAGGGAACTGTGCTTTGTTGCGATAGTTATATTCATTATCAGCACCGATTATTTTTTCAAATTCAAATTCTCTTTCTTCATAACCGCCGATTCTTGTTATGTTGGATAGTACAAAATCCGACTTAAACTCAAGTTGTGCCTCATAGTACATATGCATAAGAGAACATCCCCCGCAATGGGAAAAAGACGGACAAATCGGTGTCCGTCTGTTTTTTGATGGCTTTAATATTTCTAAAAGTTCTCCGAATCCATATGTCTTATTTGTTTTGGTGACTTTAAGGCGTATTTCATCGCCTTTCACGCCTCCTTTGACAAATATGGGATAGGATTGGATTTTTACAACTCCGTCACCTGACACGGTCTGGTCTGTGACGGTTGCAACATAGGTTTCATTTTTAATTACCATAATTCTCTCTTTTCAACAATCATTTTGAGACAGCAATTCTATTGCATATGCCGCGTTTTCTTCTGCTTTTTTCTTTAATTGGGCATTTGTCTGTTTTAAAAGACTTCTTCTCTCTTCTCTTGTATTCATTATTTTATCAATGATTTCAAACGACATCTCTGTATTAAAATTTTCAACATTAAGCCAGTCAGGCTGATTAAGAGAATCCATAAATGCACTGATTTTGGGATCATACACTATTGCCATTGCCGGAATTTCCAAAGTTGTTGCATAGATGAGAGAATGAAGTCTCATTCCTACAACAAGTTCTGTTTCTGAAAGAACGGAAAACATTTCGGCAACGGAAAGTTCCCTGTTTATGATATAGGACTTATGTTCCATTTTTTCCATAACTCTGCGGGAAATGGAGGTATCTTCGGGATACTGCATAGGAATGAACAGTGGTGACACATTATGTTTTTTGTACATATAGTCGCACATTTTTGCAAGGCGAATGTCAAAATCAAATGGCGCGGTCTTAAAATCTCTCACAGATACGGCAACAAGTTTTGCACCATCAGGGACACCTGCTCTTTTTGTGTAGAACTTACCCGAAAGTTTCACATCTGTGTCAATTGTAAATGCCGGATCTGCGGTGATTACAATTCTGGGTTTTGTGACACCAAGAGATTTTAACTCTTCATCGGATTTATCGTCTCTTAGTGTTATGACGTCCACTTTGTTCAAGATGCGTGCAACAAGACATCTGTTTATTTTTTTTGTTATGGGACCTATGCCGTTTGCATAAAGCATTGTCTTTATGCCATACTTTTGAGCAATACATATAACAGCAAGATAGTATAATAGAGACTTACTGCTGGTCACATCCTGCAAAAGACTTCCGCCACCAAACAAAAGCATTTTTGCTTTTTTCATTTCTTTTCTTATTTTCCCGAAATTATATCTGTATATGGAATTAACACCATATTCTATGGCAGTTTCTTCCGGAACTTTTGAAAGAACTGTCACATCAAGGTCGGGTTTTGCCTTTCTGAGAGTTGTTAGTATGGCGTATAAAAGCGCTTCATCTCCGCTGTTGGCAAATCCGTGATAACCTGATATCACTATGTCTGACATAATATCACATACCTTAAATCAATTTTTTTCTCTGACCGTCTTTACGATTTTTACAATTACCAAATTTGCAATATAGACCACTGCACTTATAACAATACCAACAATTAATCCGTTAACGACACGCATACAAATTGTCTGATAATCTGTGAAGACGTGACAGAAACTGTTTGTGACAGATGCTGCAAGAATTGCTGTGCCCACTGCAAATCCCCATTGTAAAAGAGGAATATTTGTTTTCTTTGCATAATACACAAAAAGGGCTAAGGATGGATAACCTATGAGAAATTCTTTTGTTCTCGGTCTTGCAGGGAAAAGTTCTGTCACCTTGTTTCTCATTGCCTGTTCAAAGGAACTGATTTTTGTTACGTTTCCGCTGCGGATGATGTAATACACACCCACTGCACCAATTACAAGTGCAATGAGAACCCAATATACCTTTATTTCAGAAAAGAGTACCTTTTTGATGTCAGAACTTATTGTTCTTTTGCTGTCTCTCATAAAGAAGAAATAGTATACAACTGCGGTGTAGGCAAGAGGTGCCATCAGAGAAAGTTTTATGCCTCTGAAGAATATGTTGTTAATATAATATCCTATTCCCGAAAGCATTGCTCCCATTCCGAGAGAACCTATCATTAAAGACGCAAGGGCAACTGCCAGTGTGGAAACAGTCAAAACAAAAAGCGAAAGTTTTTCTCTGTATTCTTTTACAAACCAAAGCACCAGAGTCATTACAAAACACGATTGGAGAGCGCTATAGGCAGTTGGATAAAGAGAGAGTAAAACTTCAGGCATTTTAAACGTTACTAAAAATGCGAACGCACTGAGTATGAGGGCTATTACAAGAAGTTTTCCGCTTCTTTTGCCTGAAAGCATCTGCCACATAAGAAGAAGTGCCATTATCATTATGACTGCACAAGATGCGCTGTTTAATTCTTTATTGGTTTCATAATCCATAGAAACAGGATCTGAATTGATGCTATAGCCAAGGGCTTTGATTTTTGAAATATATTCTTTAGTTGCCTTTATGGTATAGTCGGCACAATCATCATATGATATTTTTTCGGGTGCAATTTGTGTTATGGTTATAAATTTAAGATTTCTGTCTATGGTGGAGTTATAGAACTGATTTGTACGGTAGAGATAGTGAGATGCATCTTCCTGAGAATCATCATTCGTCTCATATGAACGCATAACCTTCTTTGTGCCTCCCTCACCCATAACCTTATCGAACACATATTTATAGCCATAGAACTGTTCGTTCCCGAGTTGGTCTGTGTTTTCAGTCACCACAAGTGTCATATCATTTTTGTTAATAAGTTCTGCCACACCCTCATAGTTTTCGGGGTTATAGTCTGTGAAATTTGAATGAAGTTTTGCCTTTTTAAGGTTCAGATATCTTACGTTATATTTTTCGATTATATCTTCCATAACAGGAATATATTTTGTACTTCTGTAACTGTTGAGTTTGTGAGTAAGGGCAATTTCAAATCCCATTGAAGAAAGTTTATCCAAAGTGTCTGTGTCATAGCCGAGAGAATAGTCCCAAAGTTCAATTCTTCCGTCATAGAGAATGTAGAGATCCATATTCTCAACATTTTCAATTGAGCCATATTCTTTGTCGGTAAACTTCAGAGGAATCATTTCTTTAAATTTCACCCTGTAGGCAGGGTTTTTAACCAGAACCACATGGCTGTCATATGACACGCCGGGACAATTTTCTCTTATGGCATTGGCAACCCTGATGCTTTCATCATCATATTTATGACAAAGCACATTATATTTGATACATGTGACATAACCTTTTGAGGTGAGGGAATTTACATTTTCTTCCATAACGGAAACAATGTTTACTCCCTCATTTTTAATTTCTTCTAAAAATTCGTCCATCTTTTCTGAAGACACTTTTGTGTCAATGTCATTATAGTCAAGAGCCATAACCACATTTTTGTTTGAATTTTCAATTGTTACACGCTTTACTATTGTCGGAATTAAGGTCAGTGCCATAACTGCAATTACTATCCATGCTGTCCATTTTAAAAGAAAATTTTTCATGTCAGTTTGTCCCTTTCTTTTCTCTTTTTAAAAGTTTTTTATACACCCCTGTTATAACAAGGAAAACGCCATAAGCAACTGCCGATGCACAAAGGGGAATAACAAAGGTGATGTATCCGTGAGTAAAGGCAGGAACAAAGGTGTTGAATATGAAATATACCACAAAGGCAAAAAAGCCTGATATAAGAATTTTGATAATGTCTGAAAGAAGTTCTTTTGTGAAATAAGTTCCCACAACTTTCTTTATTCCTATGGCTATTGCCACAGCATAAAATGTTAAAAGAAGAGATGTTACCGATGCACATATAAGGGTTACAAGGTCCATGCCAAAGGATGAAACATGAATGGCGGGAACGAAATTTTTTACAAGGATATTCAAAACAACATTAAATACAACAACTAAAATTGTTCCCGTAACGGTATATTTATATTTTCCCGCAAGATAGAGAATTTTATTGAAAAGTTCCTGAGAAACATAGCCTAAAATTCCCAGACTGTAAATGAAAAATATGGTTGAAACCGCTTTGGTGGATTCAGAATCGAACGAGCCTCTTTCGTATATGAGCCTTATTACATCGGAGCCATATAGTGACGCCACCAGAAGAAACGGCAGAAAAATTGCAACCATAACAGTTATGATGTATCTTAAAAGTTCATTGACATATCCAATATTTCCCTCTTCATAATTTTTTGAAATTGCGGGAAAAACCACAGTTGACATGGCAACAACAAAAACACTTGAAATTGTGATAAAAAGATTTGATGCATAGTTAAATGTGGATGCCATTCCCTCCACGTTTCCAACAAATGCTCTGTCTGTGTAGAAACAAAGTTGGAACATCATATTGGAAATGAATATCCATATTATTTCAGGATTCTTTTCCTTTTTCTCTAATCTGTCATACTTTGGCCCCAAAATTCTATAGCCTTTTTTATAGAATGACGGCAAGAGCATTGCAATCTGAAGTCCCCATCCTATTGTTGTGACAAGCGCTACTGTCATTATTGAAACATCGGGAATCATCAGCGTCAGAATTATTATGGCATTAAAAGGAAGACTCATCACAGATGTTATGAAATATGCCTTTTCGTTCTGAAGTATGCCCGATATTATATATGCCACAACAACAAAAATGAGAGAGGGTATCATAACATACATCATCCGGTTTGCAAGTTCAAATTCATCAGGTGAAAGTCCGGGAAGAATAATCTTCACAATCTGGCCTGAAAAAAGTATGAATAATGCAACTCCTATGGCGAGCCAAATAAAACTTTTTTTTATAAATGATGAAGCATATGCCTTTTCTCTGCCGATATTTCTGCTTTGATTTATATTTTTTATTATAAGAGTGGAAAGAGCAACGGCAATCCCTGTGAATATGAGATTTACAAGACCGAAAACCTGAAAGTAGATGTCTGCATCCACTCCCGTTCCAAACACCTTGGCAAAAACCATATCACGGTAAAAACCAACACCTTTTGCCGCTATTATCCCGAGTACTACCAAAAGATACGCATTACCCATTTTCGCTGTCTCCTCAATTTATTTTTTGCAAAATGTACTTATCAGTCTGATCTTCTAAGACTTACAAGCATACATTATAATTTTATACCATATTAATCTAATAGTCAAGATTTTTATATGCCTGATAGCCCTTGTTTCTTTCATAATTCTTACGTTTGTGTGACAATTAAAGACTTTTGAAACGGAAATGTTGAAATAATGTGTATTTTATGATAGAATAGCCTGACAAATATTGTTTTGAAAAGAGTGATATCAATGAAGAAATTTTTTTCCGCCCTGTGCATCATAACATTTTTAATTAACACATCTGCCTTTGCAGGACACATATATACCTATTCTGAAGAAGTGCCGATTTCAAAAAGTGTTACCCTCACAAAGGTGAACAAATTCTATTCCGATTATAACATTCAGTACTCGGTAATAAAAGCAGACCTCACAGATGCTGACACCTCCCTGAAACTTCTCACTCCCGAAAAAGGGATTGACAAACTTGACACTGTGCAAAATCTTGCAAAAACCGAAGAAAATGTGGTTGGTGCAATAAATGCAGACTTCTTTTCATGGTATAAGGGGAGTGATGCGTTTTCTCTGGGAATGGAAATTAAAGACGGAAAACTGGTGTCATCTCCCATCAATCCATCCACCATGGCAACAATTTCATATATAAATGATACTCTTTCCATGTCATATCTTGATTTTCACATTATGGCTGTTGCACCAAACGGTGAATATAAGGAAATCAGACATCTTAACAAGCACACATCATATTACGGAGATATTTTAATGTACACGTCGGAATTTGGCGGAGGGTTCTCCCCTGCCCCCGGTGGTGAAGTTGTTGAAGTTGTGGTTTCAGAAGGTGTTGTTAAAGAATTCAGAAGAAATCTTCCCCCTGTTGAAATTCCAAAAGACGGATGCGTGCTTGTGGTGTCAGAGGGTTCTACAATGTTTCTGGCAAACAATTTTCAAGTTGGAGACCCCATAAAATTTGACTATTATATGACGCCCTACCTTTTTGATGCCCAAACTGCCTTTGGCGGCGGTGCAATGCTTGTGCATGAAGGCAAAGCGGTGACATCCTACTCTCACACAGTTGCAGGAAATCACCCAAGAAGTGCAATAGGCACTGACAAAGAGGGCAAAACTCTCTATCTTGTGGCGGTTGACGGCAGGCAGGATGTGAGTCTTGGTATGAGAATGTCAACTCTGGCAAATCTTATGATAGAACTCGGATGCTACACCGCAGTAAATCTCGACGGAGGCGGTTCTACCAATATGGTGGCATCAACTGTCACAAACGAAAATATTCATACCGTGAACTCTCCTTCCGAAAACCGTGCAGTTATTAATGCTGTGGGTGTTACCTATTCAGGAAAAGGTTCACAACCATCGGGAATAATACTGGAAAAAGAAGCAGATTCTGTGTTTATTGGAGACAGCGTAACCTTTTCAGCATCCGTATATGACGAAAATATGCGTCCCATTGCATCTGACATTACCTGGTCATCAGACAAGGGAAATGTTGCAAAGGGCATATTTACTCCCTCATCCGGAGGATTTGCCAAAGTTACTGCATCGACAGGCGGTATATCTCAAAGTGATGAAATTTTTGTTATAGATAAAATTTCAGGAATTGAATGTGAAAACTATTTAAGACTCTCTGAAAATTCAAATGCATCCCTCGGAATCAAAGTGTTTGACTCTGACGGTCATTATGCTGCTGTTACAAATACAAAACCCTTTGAAATTGTTTCATCAGACCCCTCAGTGGTGGCCGTGACAGGTCAGAATCTCACCGCTTTAAAAGACGGAAATGCAATTATTACCATAAAAAAAGACAATGCAATTAGTTATTGTTCCGTGGTTGTGGGTGAAGGTGATTTTCTTATCCCAAGGGATAATGTGTATGACACAGGAACAGGTTTCACATCCGGAAATGTCAGAATCGGTATGCTCACAGGCGGTGATGAAACTCTCCTTTCAAGACTTGTTGACAACAAAATAAGACAAGTGACAAAAAAGGCTTCGTCATATGCATATGCTAAAAGTTCCGACAGTTTTTCATCAAAAGAAACATCTGATGGTCTTTTCATAAATCTTGACACATCAAAGGGCGGAATAAGAAGCACAAATTCTGCCCAATGGGATTCTATGGCAAATGCAATTGCAAAAAGTTCAAACAAAAATGTGTTTATTACTGCCCCATCTTCCGTTTTCGGACTAAACAGTTTTGAAAACAAGGTTATTCAGGATTATCTTGCGAGCTGCAACAAAAATGTTTATGTAATATCGGGCGGTGACAGAAACACATATAAAAATGTGGATGGTGTGAAATATTTTACCATAGCAAACACAAAAAAATCCAAACTCACCGTTGAAAGTCTCAAAAACTACAATTATCTTGAAATCAGTTCAGGTGATTCGTTCTCATTTGGATTCAAAAGTGTATATTGATTTTATAAACTAAATTTTATAAACCAAGAAAAGCGGCTTCGTCGCACCGCCTGCGGCGGGAGTGCGGAGCATTATCGCTTTTCTTAAGCCATGTGCATTTTTGAAAAGCAAATTTGCTTTTCAAAAAAATTTGCACGGCAATATAATTGTTTTTTACTGTATAGGAACGAAGTTTCCTATACAGTAAAAAA
>JAZQJX010000057.1:0-10512 GCA_045541875.1 Clostridia bacterium
AATACCCATAAGAAAAAACACAATTGCAGTCTGACGATAATAGGGCTTTTTATTCATTGTTTCCCGTTCTTTTTTGGATGCATAAATATAGGCATTATTAAACAGAAATCCTTTTTCCAGAAAAGAGCGGATGCTCAAAATAAATAAAAATAACGAAACCATAACAAGTGCAATTGCAACGATGAAATCTCCCATTACTGAATAACCCTCCAAATTCTTATTTGTTTAACTGTTTTATTGCCTATATAGACAGAAAATTAGCAAAAAGTTCTATTTTCTGTCAATATTATAGCATAATTTTTCTCATTTGTCACGGTACAGAGATAAAATCAACAAAATTGTTAACTTAACATATCATTGAGAGATTGCAAGGAAGCACTAACAATTCTATTTATGCATAATTATATTTAAAATTGTATATTTTTGTTTACCAATACTCATGTATGACAGAGACTTAATCATTATAAAATTATTTTTGTCAACATGTTACATTTGTGTCCGGGCATTCCCATGTTCAGCCAATTTAATTTGCAGTGTGCCAAAATCGTCGCGCCCTACATTTTTGCATGAAAATAGGTTTCTGTACTTTACAGACAGTAAGAAAATACGTTTCGGGTGTTGGATAATCATGTTAATTATCGTTTTTGTGGTTGCCCAATCCTATTTTATTTCCTGCTCTAAATCATCAAAATCTTTTGATGAAAAAAATTCACCTAATGTTATTTCCAATCCATCACAAAACTTCTTGATTGTTCTTATGGAAACATCCCTGCGCGATTTGTCCATCATACTATACGCAGTTGACGGTGTTACACCTGATATATTTGCAAGTTCGTTTATCCGCATATTTCTTTCTGTGCAAAGTTCATTAAATCTTTTTACTATTACATCTTTAACATCCATTTTAAAACACCTCTAAAAGTCATTTTAAAATATTTTATATTACTGCGTATACGCACTTGCGTAAATGTATAATATGTGTTATACTTAATTTACAGATTAAATGTAAATTATATCGTGACGGTAATCATAAATATGATGTGATATATTTGTATAAAATATGTTTATCGAATTTTTATGATTGATATAAAATAAAGTTTTCCATATAGCAAAAATGTATTCCTCATTGTTGCCAAACAATTTATTTAGCAGACAGGACAGAAATTCTGATGTCAAAATGTCGGAGATTTGAACTGTCTGCTGATTTGTGTTATGCTTGTGAAAGTATTATTTCATAATGATATTCTGCCTGATAAAGCAAAATATCAAATTTTACTCATAAAATCTTGCATTTTATCTGTAATTATGATAGAATTATATGCATATATGAATAAATAAGAAAAATATATTTCAAAACGGAGGAAATGAATATGGAATTTTCAAATAAATTCAAAAAAATTGCTCCTTCTCCCACACTTGCAATTGATGCAAAGTTCAAACAGATGAAGGCAGAAGGTATGAATGTTGTAGGTTTTGGTGCAGGTGAGCCTGACTTTGACACACCAAGCCACATCAAACAGGCAGCAATTGATGCCATTATGGCAGGCAAAACCAAATACACACCTGCATCAGGTACCATTCAACTTAAACAGGCAATCTGCGAAAAGTTTAAAAATGACAACGGACTTGAATATGCCCCTGAAAACATTGTTGTAAGTAACGGTGCAAAACACTCTCTCATAAATGCTTTCGGTGCAATTTTAAATCCCGGCGATGAAGTTATTATCCCTGCACCTTACTGGGTAAGTTATCCTGAAATGGTAAAATATAATGACGGTGTACCCGTGATTTTATATACCGAAGAGAAAAATGAATTTAAATTCTCACCTGCAGAGCTTGAAGCAGCAATCACACCAAAAACAAAAGCACTTGTTTTAAATACTCCCTGTAACCCCACAGGTATGGTCTATGAAGAAGATGAACTTCGTGCCATTGCAGATATAGCAGTAAAACACGGCATATATGTTATTTCAGATGAAATATATGAACATCTCATATATAACGGCAAGGTACATAAAAGCATTGCATCTTTCAACGAACAGATCAAAGATCAGACAATCATCATAAACGGTGTTTCCAAAACCTATGCTATGACAGGATGGAGAATAGGCTTTACAGCATCCAATGCAAAAATTGCAAAACTTATGTCAAATGTTCAGAGCCATTCCACATCAAACCCCAACTCCATTGCTCAGGAAGCAACCATCGCTGCCCTCACAGGTCCAAAAGATGAACTTACCATGATGATAAAAGAGTTTGATTCCAGAAGACAGTACATGGTAGAACGTATAAACGCAGTTGAAGGAGTTTCCTGTAAGGCTCCCAACGGAGCATTCTATGTTATGATGAACATAGAAAAACTCATCGGTAAAACCATCAAAGGTAAACTCATCGAAAGTGCAGATGATTTCTCTGAAGTCTTCCTTTCAGAGGAACTTGTAGCCGTTGTTTCCGGTGTTGGCTTTGAAGCACCTAATTTTGTAAGATGGTCCTATGCAACAAGCAAGGAAAACATAAAAGAGGGCATAGACCGCCTTGAAAGACTTCTTTCCGACGTGAAATAACCCTCTGATATCAGAAGGAGTAATATAATGACAAAAGTATTTCTGGTACGCCATGGGCAGAGTGAGGCGAATCTTAAGGGCATCTTTGCCGGAAGAACAGATCTTGAACTTTCAGATCTTGGAAGAAAACAGGCAGAGGCGGTGGGGAAGTATCTTTGCGATAAAGATATTGATATAATATATTCAAGTCCCCTGAAAAGAGCAATGTCAACTGCAAAACCTCTTTCAGATTTGATTTCAAAACCTGTCATCCCATGCGATGGGATAATAGAAATTGACGCAGGCGAGTGGGAAGCAAAGGAGTTTTCTGAACTTTCGGAAAAATTCCCCGAAACATACGGAATGTGGCTTTCAGATATAGGAAATTCTGTCTGCGACGGCGGAGAATCTATGGCTGAGGTTCAGCAAAGAATGATAAAAACCATCAGTGGACTCTGTGAAAAAGAAGATGGCAAAACCATCGCACTTTTTGCGCACGCAGGTTGTTTCAGAGCATTTCTCTGTCATTGCCTCAATATGACCAAAGAGCAGATGAAAGACCTTTCATGGGTTTCAAATGCATCAGTGACGACTCTTGAATATGAAAATGGGAAGTTCAAAGTAGTTGATCTGGACTATGCAGACCATCTTGACGGAATGGTAAGTAACCTTCCCAAAAACGTATAATATCTTCCATATGAATAACAGATAATAATAAAGGTTGAACATAGTTTGCAAAAAGCAAATCATGTTCAACCTTTTTATATCATAAAGTATTTTAAATCATATTCTTCGGAGTCTGAAATCAGACATAGAATGAATCTCCGAGACCGAGAACCTCAATGTTTCCATTATCATCAAGTCCGCTGATGCTTCCGCCATATTTTAAAATCGAGCGGATTTTTTCAATGTGGTCTGATGTGATTTTTTCGCCCGGAATAATCAAAGGTGTTCCGTGAGGATATTTGTATAACATCCTTCTGCAAAGTCTTCCCTCTGATATCTCATAATTAATTTTCTCTCCGTCACAGTTAAATGCTTTGTAGGGGAGAACCTTAACCGATTTTCTGCGGACGGTTTCAAATTCTTCATCTTCCAGAGAATATCTTGAGGACGCAATTTTTGCAATTGATATGCAGGAGTTAACAAGTTTTCTGATTTCTGTCGGTGTGTTATAGAGTGACACGGAAAAAACAAGATTGTCTTTGTCCGCAGTTTCAGGCTCTATTCCGTATTTGTTAATGAGAAGTGTTGCGGCATCTCCTGCACTTATGTCCACTTTTGAAAAGTTAATAACAATTCTTGTTGGATCAACTTCTGAAATATCTGAACCAATATTGAAATCTGCGTCAAACCATAAAAGGTCTGTGTTGTGATTTATAATCTCTTTCCCTCTTTTTAGTTCTTTTAAAAGAGGCACGTATTTTTTGGAATTCTTAAAAGCATAAAAAATAGCATTTTCACTTGCACATATAAAGGCAAAGGAACTGCTTCCGCCTTGATAAAATGCAAGTTGCTGTCGTATTTCATCTTCACTTACCAATGGTGTTGAAAGATGGAGAAGTCCGCTTCCAGTGAATCCTCCAAGGGTTTTACTTAAACTGTGAACCACAATATCTGCTCCGCATTCAAGAGCGGTTTCAGGGAATTTTTCAGAAAATCCAAAGTGAGCACCCAAAGCCTCATCAACAATCAAAAACATATTTTTGCCGTGGCAAATCTCTGATGCTTTTTTTATGTTTGCACAAACGCCGTAATATGTGGGCGAAGTTATGAGAACCGCTTTGGCATCTCTGTGCCTTTCTGTAAGGTATTCAAGTTCTTCTGTATTGATTCCGCCGCATATGTCATATTTTTTGTTGTAACTTCTTTTTATAAATATGGGAATAAGTGCAAGATGCGTGATGGCATTAATGACAGATTTGTCACATTCGGAATCCACAATGATTTTATCGCCCACTTTGCAAACTGATGCGATAGCGGCATAAATTCCGCAGGTCGCACCGCCTGTCAGATAAAAAGACTTGTCAGCCCCAAAAATGTTTGCCACAGCCTTTTCACTTTCCAAAACAATGCTTTTGGGATTTAAAATCTGATCGGTTTCATCAAGTCCCGAAACATCAAATCTGCATAGGCTTTCACCTTTGATTCTCACTCGTCCTTTATGTCCGGGCGACGTAAACTGAATTCTGTGCTTTGATATATATTTCATAAGACCGTTATAAATCGGTGGTTTCATATGATTTCTCTCCTGAATATTATTTCAATAATTCTGCCACTTTCTTTGATGCACTAAATGCTATTGCACGGGTAGCACCCTCATCTTTATATACAACATAATAAGTGTCTTTTTTAAGATTCGGACGAACAAAACTTTTGATTCTTCCCTTGTGAAATTCTTTGCATTTTTTTCTGTCTTTTGTTACTGTCTTAATGTTTGAAAGGGCAACCAAAGCCACAATTGATGTGCGCTTTGAAAGGATTTTTCTGATTGTCAGTTTGTTTTCGTAAATTTCATATTCGATTTCCGTAAGCACCTTTGTAATTAAAAACCAACCAAACCACACGGTTTCCAGAAGACAAATAATTTGCATAATTAGATGATTTTCAAATTCAAAAAGAATTTGTGAAATCCCCCACAAAATTGTGAAAACATATGTTCCGAAGAACCATATGACAAGTGCAATTATGGGATTTACAGAAGATTTAACTCTTTCTTTATACATAACTTTCACCGTATATTCCTCTCACAGATACTTCGCCTGAATTAACAGTTAAAATATCTGAGTTCTCGTTTTTTATATTTACAGATCCATCTTCATTTATTCCTGTGCAAAGACCTATAAAACTTTCGCCTGTTTCGGCATAGATCGCCCGGACAAAAGAATTAATGGTGATGCATTTTTCACAGTACTCTTTCAAAATTTTTGATTTTTCAGTTAAGATGCATTTCTCTGTTTGTTCAAAAACATCACACATAAGACGGTTTTCGTCAATTTCCTTTGATATGGTATCCTTCATGGATGATGCATAGGGGAGGTCTTTTGAACAGGGGGAATTATTTGCATTGATTCCTATTCCAACATTAATAAACCCTGCATCTGTGCCTGAAAAAACAGTTTTTGCAAGAATTCCGCAAAGTTTTTTCCCGTCTTTTGAAATGATATCATTTGGCCATTTTATCATGCACTCGCAAGTTTTCTCTATTGCCTTTTGCACACCGAGAGCGCAGACAATTGTGGAAAACTGAAGGTCAGGCAAAAAGTGATTTGCAGAAAGGATAATCGAAAAATAAAGTCCTCCCATTTCTGATTTCCACACTCTTCCAAGTCTTCCTTTTCCTTTTGTCTGCTCTTTTGCAACAATCACAAGACCGTCGGAAAGTTCAACTTCTTTCGCTTTGTCAAAGGTTGATGTGACCTTGTCAAAGTGAAGAATTTTTTCCCCTATGAACTTTGAATTCAGAATTTTTTGAGTATCAGTTACAGAAAATCTGTTTTTCTCACTCATCATCATTCACCTTTTTAAGTTCTGATTTCATATTCCCCTCATCATCTATGACAATTTCGCCATAACTTTTAACGCAGCCCGGGTTCATAACCGTAAGACTTCCATCTTCAAGATATGATTTGTGGGTATGACCGAAAAGCACCACGTCACATTCTTTTTTTATGGCAGTGCTTTTTAAAAGGGCAAGTGAACTTTTAACATTGAACTTGTGACCGTGACATATGAAAAACTTTTTTCCGCCAAGGGTAAATGTGCGCTCATCGGGGAATGAAGCATCCCTTGTCCAGAAATCATTGTTGCCTTTCACAAAAATAAATTTCTGTCTCGGGAAAATGCTCTCCAGGTCCTCGCAGTCTCTCACAACATCTCCAAGATGTATACAATAGTCATAAGTTCCTTTTTTAATAAGGTTTACTGCGTTCATAATCTGACCATGAGTGTCGCTTATCACAAGTATCTTCAAAATGTTCACCTCGCACATAGATAATTTATTATAACAGAAAAAAACCATCAATGCAACTGTTTGAAAGTGAAAAGTTTGACGCAAATATAGTATTTTTTAGGTGTGATAGTGTATGGACAAGAAAAGCGGCTTCGCCGCACCGCCTGCAGCCTGAGTCGCGAGCGTAATTTGATATACATCTTATCTCGCGAACTAAATTCTGCGTAATTTCCTATACAGTAAAAAAGGACAATGTCTCAGGTAAATGAGTTACCATTAAATTTGAGGCATTGTCCTTTTTGATTAATAAAGTATTTCCTTGAACTTTTCAATGTTTTTATTTAAGGTTGATTCCTTTGAAAAAACACTTGATGTTCCTGCAACAAATATGTTTGCTCCTGATTCCATCATAAGTTTGGCATTTTCAAAACTTACATTTCCGTCAACTTCAATTTCAATATTTTCATATCCTTCTCTGTCAAGATACTCTCTTAATGACTTTATCTTTTTGAGTGTTGATTTTACTAACTTTTGCCCTGCAAAGCCCGGATTGACTGTCATAACCAAAATTGCATCAATATCATCAAGCAGATTCTCAATGATGCTTATGGGAGTACCGGGATTTAAGGCAACCATAGGCTTTGCGCCTCTTTCCTTAATCATATTTAATGCTCTGTGAATATGGGGTGTGGACTCATAATGCACCGAAACATAATCATTTTCACCAAAATCGAACCAATTCAGTTTGTTTTCAGGCTTGTTTATCATAAGGTGAATATCAAGTGCAATGTTTGTTTTGTGTTTAATTGCTTTGATAAAATCTGTGCCAAGTGTATAATTTTGCACAAAACTTCCGTCCATTATATCAATGTGCAACAGGTCAATATTTTCATGTTCAAAAGTCTTTATGTATCTGTCAAGTTCAAAAAAATCCACACACATTATGGAGGGGGAAATCTTATTATGCATTACTGTTCATCTCCGTTCATATTTAATATAACTTTGTTGTAAAATACACTGCGCTTTTTCATCATTTCAAAGGCTTCGTTACAATCAGAGAGGGGGAACTTGTGGGTTATGAGAGGCTTTACATCTATTGCTCCCTCTGCCATAGCCTTAAGACTTTCCCACCAGTCATTTTCCGCATCATTAAAAGATGAGTTCCATGTTCCTGATATTTTAAGTTCTTTTCTCAAAATGTGCCAGTAAGTGGATTGTGTCATGGAAACGTTCCCTGACGGATTCCCCATCAGTACCATACTGCCGTGGGGTTTTACCGATTCAAGACATTTTTCGAGGGCATCGCCGTGACCTGTTCCCTCAAGTGCACAGTCAATCAAAACATCATTTTTGTATTCTTTGAATCCAAGGGTTTTGGCAAATTCGGTTTTTCTCTCATCCACATCTATATAAAAAACGTCTTTTGCGCCAAACATTTTAGCCCACATACCTGCAATAAGACCAATGGGGCCGGCACCTGATATGAATATATTATCACCATTTTGTATACCGAGTTTTAATATGGCGTGTCTTGCCACGGATACAGGCTCACACATTGCTCCCTCATCATAACTTAAGTTTTTCGGCATAATGAGTGCGTTCCATCTTTTCACGGCAATATACTCGCTCATTCCTCCGTCACGTCGGGAACCGTAGTAATCATAGTTTTCACATGTGGCGTAACTTCCCTCTTCGCAGCTTTTGCACTTAAAGCAGGGCAACAGGGGAAAGATAACCACCTTTTCTTCCAAAATTTTGTTTTCGGGATCATAGACCACTTTTCCTGAGAATTCGTGCCCTATAACAGTCGGGAAATGATATGTCCCCTTTGTGTATACCCTGGAAATATCACTTCCGCATATACCACAACTTTTAACTTCTACAATCACCTCATCGTTTTTGCACTCACAAAGTTGAATGTCTTCATATCTTAAATCATTTACAGCATGGAGATTTGCGGCTTTAAAAATTTTCTTCATAAAAACATCCTTTACAAATATTTTGTTTTGTGATATATTGTAATGTAAACGAAAACAAAAGACAATCTTTGGCGTAATATTTGATAAAAAATCAATTAATACAATCACAAACAAACAAATACGAAAATAAAAGAAAGAGAATATCATATGTTTAATTTGGAACGGCAAGAAGAAATATTAAATGTCTTAGAGAAAAACAAAAGCATAAGTGTGAACAAGTTATCTGAACTGTTGTATGTCAGTCCGCCCACAATCAGAAGAGATCTGACGGTTTTGGAACAACAGGGAAAGGTTAGAAGAACTCACGGAGGCGTAGTTTTGAGACAAACAGCAGAGAAGGAAATACCTTTGATGCTAAGGGAAGACCAAAACGGCAAAGCCAAACAAATTATTGCAAAAAAAGCGGCAGAATATGTAAATGACGGAGATGTGATTTTTCTTGATGCTTCTTCTACAGCGGCACACATTATCCCTTACCTGAAAAAGTTTAATGATATTATTGTGGTTACAAACAGTCCCAAAACCTCAATGTGTCTGGGAGAAGAGAACATAAAGAATTATTGCACGGGAGGATTATTACTTGCTTACTCTGTTGCATATGTGGGTAACGAAGCCGAAAAGTTTATTTCAAATATAAATGCAGATGTATTCTTTTTCTCCAGCAGAGGTTATGTGGAGGATGGATATATTACAGATTCATCAATAGAAGAATCAACCGTAAAGAAAGCCATGATGAAAAATGCTGACAGAATTTATTACTTATGTGATAGCAGCAAAAAGGACAAAAAATATATGTATAATGTCTGTGCCACAGCAGATGTAACAGGCATTATTGACGAATTGCCGTAATGATATTCACTGTTCTTTGCTGTCGAATTTCCCAAAAAGCTGTGGACGTTTATATGATTATATAACAGGGAAGATGTGCGTATAGTTTCATATTTTAAAAGGCAGAAACGAAATCAACCGTTTCTGCCTTTTAAATAGTAGCCTATGTTATCTGTTTAATGATCTTCGATACATTCAATAGCATTTTGAAGTACGTCTATCTGGTTCAGTACCTCACGTTCTTTAACAAGTGTTATATCATATTTCAAGCAATCATTTCCCGTTTTAAACGCTATTATTTACCGAGTTTATCTTCCTTCATCCGAAATCACCTCAAAGCAGATTATGCCATACATTTGCACGTAGTGCAACATCGTTATTGCGAAGTAATACATCATTTGCAGAAGGCAATATCATTTACGACAAAGGAGTAACATCATTTTGTGTCCGTTGAAGAGAAATGATGTTGACCGCAAATGGTCAAATGATGTACTCACTACGTTCAAAATGATGTTGTGCCCTTACGGACACAAACACAAAAAAAGACCATTCCATAAGAATAGTCGTTTTTTTGATGCCCCCTACGGGATTCGAGCACCCCAAGAGTACTTCCTCGCTTCGCTCAGGGCGCCCATGCGCACCCAAGGCTTACTTTTATTATAAATTTGTTTAACATAGTACCTTTTTTCAGGATTGTGCAGTGCCATGGATTCTCATTCTCGTATGGGAACAAAAAAAAATAACTCCCGCCTCTGCGAGAGTTATTTTTCTTATGACCCCTACGGGATTCGAGCACCCCAAGAGTACTTCCTCGCTTCGCTCAGGGCGCCCATGCGCACCCAAGGCTTGCTTTTATTATAAATTTGTTTAACATAGTACCTTTTTTCAGGGTTGTGCAGTGCCATGGATTCTCATTCCCGTATGGGAACAAAAAAAGGCTCTATAATAAATGTTGGGGTGTCCAACAAATAGAGCTCAGCAAAATTTTAAAAAGACAATAAAAAAGAGAGCATATTTGTTCAAAATCCGTTATAATGGAATTGACTAGAAACCATAGCGGAGGAACGAAATATGCTCTCTTGTCATTATACAAAAGATTTATTAAATTTGCAAGATATAAATATTATTAAAATTGAACAATTTGAATCACACACAGTAATACATACTCAATTACCTGTAAAGCCTCATGTTTGTCCTTGTTGTGGGAAAG
>JAZQJX010000058.1:0-42468 GCA_045541875.1 Clostridia bacterium
ATGTCGCCAACAACACCAAAATCGAAACTAATAAAATCTAATAAAGATATAAATTTCAGCAAAATAAGTAATGTAATAATCACAGAAACAATCTTAGCAACTATTTTCAAAGCTTTTTTCATGGTTACACTCCTTTCATTATACTGCCCTTTCGACAATCTCCGACATATCCATATAGTTCATCTCAAGTTATAACTAAAAACATATAAATAACTTGGAATTAGTCTGTGGAATAATCAATAATCACCTTCTTACACTCACTGCACTTATAGGCGTAAACAGTTCGTGAATGGTCAGCAGCACCATTTGCAAGAGATACACTCCCTTTGCCTAAAAATGATAATGCTGCAACAAGTTGCTCTTTGGGTGTCCAAGTGACACCATCCCGGCATTGAATATATCCTGATTCCATTCCTTTTCCGCAATAAGGACATTTCATACAATCACGCTCCTTTGTCAAATCAGAGACAAAATTTGTCGATATGCAAACTAAAGTTTGCCAGATATTTTTACTATCGTAAAATCGATATGTTTTTTAGCGGTATTTAGTATTAAGGCAAGACCAAAACTAAATATTTATGTTTTGCATTAATGTTCCGTGAAATAAAATGCAAATTATAACACTTATTGCATTTGCAACACAAAGCCACAAAAACATTATCCTGAATTTGTGTTTAAATATGAATTTTACTGTCAGTCCCTCAATAAGTACATTTGAAAGCACAGCAAATACATAACTCATCAGCCAGTGAGAGGGATGAAATGTTCCTGTATCAAAGGGAATCATCAAAATTTCACCAATGAAACCACTCAAGGGTATTGCAACAACACCTAAAACCGTAGACACCAAATTCATAACAAATGCAATTAAAACGGATTTTAAATACGTCTGTTTTAAAAAGCCTTTTACAAATATTATCTCAAAAACAAGACCGACTGATATCACATACCAACTTCTCATACCCTCAGCAATATATAAAGATGGCCAAACCATATTTGCATCTGCACAAACAGGCATTAAAAGAAACGATATTAAACAAATCAAACCAAATTTTGTTTTTTCGTTAATCATGTTTTTTATCTCCTTTTCTGTAAAATTCGACAATCTTTATATAAAGACTGTATAATCCGGATGCCTGGCTTTTGCTAAGGTATAATTTATAGGGATATTAAATTCCCAAGCTGATTGCATCGTATAAATGTTCTGCATAACTTTCAAATCCTTTATCATTCGGATGTAGTCTTAAATCAGCATAATATTTTTCATCTTTGGGAACAAAATCAAATCCCGGAATCACTGTAATATTTTCAATATCTTTTACGCACTCTATGATTATCTTTTCAACATCTTCAAAAGCACCAAATACCCGCTCTTCATTCATATCTTTTCTCCAAATCGGAGTAATTGCAAATATTTTAGCTTGAGGATAATTTTGTGATATATTTGTGTAAAAATCTTTACACTTGTTTTTAAAAGTTTCCCGATCTATGCCATTCCAATCATTTGTACCATACGCCACCGTTATGTAATCAGGCAACAATGAATCCTGAAGTTTTGCTAATTCAGGAAAAAACCGTTCTCCGCCTATTGCCTTATTAAATTCCTCAGCATTAAGCATATCAGCAAGCTTCGCCACATAACGCTGAGAAGGACGCAATGCATCATACCCGTGCGTTATTGAATCACCATATGCTAACAATTTCTTTTCAGGTTTTACTGCCTTGACAAAAGCATTATCGTCAACAGAAATCTCTTCAATTAATGTTTTAACCGACCAGGGAAGATGAACGCATACCGTTTTTTCACCTTCGCCCAACTGAAACTTTTTTGAAAAATCCCCCAAAGGAAATTCCATCTGTGTATAATTTTGTGGCAACTCAATATCAGAAAAATTATCAATATAGCCTATAGGCTTTCCATCCACAAAAATATCAACTGAAAAATATTTTCGTGAAGACGAAACCATTGTTTTTACCTTCAGGAATAAACTTTCGCTGTCTGTTTTGAACGAAAATTTAATTCCTGCCGTAGAAAAAGTCTTATTATAAAAATCCTGATTTGTTACTTTATATAACTCTTCCTGCTCCTGTGTAAACCGGTTCAACGAAATCTTTCCGTCTTCTTCCTTAACAAGAACAGCACCCGTTGTAATTTCTTTAATTTGATTAAAACTTAATTTCATAATATACCTTTCTTTTTCAATGATAGACATATCCATATAGCTCGTACCAAGCCAGATCCCCAAAATCTTACTTTATCATAGGGATAGACAGTTCTTCTATTTTACAACAAGCAGCTATCACTCTATCAGCATCATAGTCTTCCAATCGGTGTCCATCAAAGCCAACACTTAACTTCATTCCACTTTTTCTGACGATATCCAGCAGCTTATCATTACCAAAGAAATCTTTTACATATTGATGCTCATTAAAACCATGAATGGAATCAAAGTTTACATTCAGTTCCCAGAAAATATTTTCTTCTTTCATTTTCAAGAAAAAATCATTCGTATCAAGTCCTTTTGAAGCGATATAGGCAGGTAAGTCCATATGGGCAAAACCTGTTCTTTTGCATCCACAACGCGAGGCAAAATCAAAAACATTGTCAACGGTCGTTTCCGGCAATTGAAAGTTTTCAATTAAGCAATAATCCAAAAAAGATACATCCACACCATCAGGAAGCAATGTATATCCTAAATCCAAAGTCGTGATTTCAACGCCACACTACACTTCTATGTAATTCTTATATTTCTCTGCAAGTGTTTTTATATGTTCATAGTATCTCTTCAAGGCATTATTGTGCATTACCGCCCTGGCTTCATCACTTTCATACACAAAACCAGGCTTGTTCATTACAACACCATAATAATGGTCCGAAATACCAACAACATCCAAACCTTTTTCTATCGCATTAATTATAACAGATTCGGGTGAATCTTTTCCACAATATGAATAATAAGTGTGCGAGTGTATATCCTGTATCATTGAAATCTCTCCTTTATTCCTATAAAGACTGTATAATCTAGATGACATGGTTTGTGACAAGTTAAGAACAAAAATTGTATGTTTTAAATACCGCAGATTTCTGCAACACATTCTTTTGCTATTTCAATTTCTGTCTTTGAAATTTCTTCATCAAAATCACAAAATGTATTGTTCTTCACATCATTACCTGAAAGAATAGAATACCAAAGCAACCCAACGGCATATCTGCCAAGACCATAGCTTAAATGATAAGTATCTCTGTGCACTTTTTCGATTCCGTGTGTAATGAGCTTTTGCAAAACTTCACCTGATGGTATTATTATATCGGCATTTATTTCTTCAAATGCTTTTTGATAAGACGCCTTTACATCTTTAAACATCTTGGTATGTTCTGCATACCCCAATCTTTCATTTAACATCTGCGAATCTTGCTCATAAGCCCATGTTTGGTGAATTGCAATTTTAGCTTTTGGAACACACTGTTTAATATAATCAACTATTTCATTAAGATACGGCTGATACGTTTCGTAATCCGGCGACTTAAGACTAGCCTGCTGAACAGTAACAACATCCCAATCACGATTTAAAAGTGCATCCTTTAATGACACCTTAAATCCTGTGCTTTCTCCATTCATTTCAAGCACATACGCTCTTTCCTCACTTATCATATTTCTATAGTGAAGCGAAAGAGGACATCCCCCTATATAAAGATTGAATGTGTTAAGAGTAAATCCATCAGCCTTTGCAATCCTATGCAAATATCTTTGAGCATCCTGTGAAAAGCTATTTCCTATTGATAAAATGTTCATTGTTATTACCTTCCTATATGTTGTTTTTTGCTTTTTTATCAAGCTTTCTGTTCCTAAAATAGAGAAGAAAATCTATAAACACCATAATAAAGTTCAAAAAATAGAAAAATAACACATACCAGTTTGATGCTAAACTGCTCATATATTTTTCGTTTATAAACTTACCAGTTATTCCCGCAATATAGCCCAAAAGAATTAAGCATAAAAAGCCAAGACTTTTTCCTTTTGCAGTTCTCGCTTTGTATGACTTAATCACATTCAAAGGCCACGAAGCACCAAAACTGATAATCATCATCATTTCACAAATTTCATAAAATTCCATAACAATTCTCCTTTAGATATTATTTTATTAGTAATGTCAGGGTATTCAACAATATTCGACATCTCTTATATAAAGACTGTATAAACTGGATGCCAGTCAATTCCAAATGAATTGACAACTTCGTTGTCATGAATTGGCTAAAGCCATGAATTCTCGCTTCGCTCCATGAATTGAATTGCCTTTTAATGCACCAAAGGTGCAATTCATGGGCTGCAAGGCTCAATTCATGAAATCTATGATTTCAATTCATGCCAGAGGCAATTCATTGCGGTCACAGACCGCATATGATTTTATCAAGTCAGGAATGAAAAATTTCCAACATTAATTTTATCAGATTTTTTCATATATATCAACTATATACATAAAAAATCCGCCTCTTTTAAAAGAGGCAGATTTTTGTATGATTAATTTATTTATCAAGTCTGTCTTTTTTTGCCGATTTTCCAACCAGTCCTGCAAGAGCAACAAGGCCGATGGCATTGGGAAGTACCATGAACTGATTGAATGTATCCTGAGTGAGCCATACAAGTTCGTTTTCCTGAACAATTGTTCCGACAAAAACAAAGATTACAGAAATTACAGCATACACAATCTTGGCTTTCTTGCCGAAGAGATATTTGAAGTTGATTTCACCAAAAAGGTTCCAGCTGATGATTGTTGTAAATGCAAAGAACATAAGACAAATTGCAACGAAGATGTTACCGATATTTGAACCGAAGACACTTCCGAAAGACATCTGTGCAACATTTGTTTTATCTATGCCCGCGTCAGTAATAAGTTGAGCATAACTTGCACCATCGGCACCTGCAAGAGCACCGTTTCCCACGTATATACAAGAGATTACAACAAGGGCTGTCATTGTGAGTACAACGAATGTGTCAAGGAACACACCGATCATTGCAGCAACGCCCTGATCATGAGGTTTTTTAACATTTGCAAGAGCGTGAGCATGAGGTGTTGAACCCATACCTGCTTCGTTGGAGAAAAGTCCTCTTTTTGCACCCTGGCTGATTGCGCTTGCAATTGCCGTACCTACACCACCGCCAATCAGTGCGTTGGGGTTGAATGCATATTTGAAGATTGCTCCGAATGCTGCAGGAATATATTTGATGTTTACTATAAGAACAATAATTCCACCCACAATGTAGAGTGTTGCCATGATTGGAACAATTTTTTCAGCAGTTGACGCTATTCTCTGAACACCGCCGATAACGATGAATCCCACAACCACTGCAAGCACAACACCTGTTACCCATGTGGGGATGCCAAATGCTGTGTTAAAGGTTGCACCAATTGAGTTTGACTGAACCATACCACCGATGAAACCAAGAGAAATTACTGTTGCAATTGCAAAGAATCCTGCAAGGAATTTTCCGAATTTGCCTTTGAATGCTTCTTTTATGTAGTAGATAGGTCCGCCCTGAACGTTACCGTCTGCATCAACTTTTCTTGTTTCCTGAGCAAGTACTGCTTCTGCATAGATTGTTGCCATTCCGAGGAATGCAATAATCCACATCCAGAAGATTGCTCCGGGGCCGCCTATGAGAATGGCACCTGATGCACCAACGATGTTACCTGTTCCAACCTGACCTGCAACTGCTGTTGCAAGAGCCTGGAAAGAACTGATTCCGCCTTGCTGTTTTCCGCCTTTTAACGAAACATTTCCGAAAACCTGCTTCATTCCCTCGCCAAAGCAACGTACCTGAACGAAACGTGTTTTGAATGAGAAGAAAAGTCCGATTCCCACAAGGAGTATGATGAGTACATAGTTTGCCATGTAGTCATTAATAAATGTCATAACCTTGAGAGTTCCTGCTTCCAGATTTTTAAGCCATGCTAAAACCTGATCCATAATAAAAATCCTCCTAAGAAAAAAATAAAGTTATCGGCAATTTTGCGATAACTCTGAAAATGTCCATACGATATCCGCATAAACATTTGCTCTGTCCTTTTGCCTGAGAGTTTCGGCTTTCGCCTTGCACCTTCGGCACCCAAATGACTTGAGATTCTCCAGAGTTCTCTGCTCTTTCAGTTTCATATTTTACTTCTGAAAGCATCACCGAGTATTAATTTAGCATTATTTTAGCATATTTGTCATATTGTGTCAACGAAATTATATACCAAATATGCTGTCACTTTCTTATGTTTCTTTGTGCAAAGAAGATTAATATCATATTTTTTGTTTTCCTGAATATCATATACAGAGATAATATTTAAACTTTTGTGAAAACGGAGATGAATGTATGAAATATAAGAGAAAAAAAGATGACAGAAGTTACCGTAGCGAACCTCTTTTTCAAAAAAATAAAAAAATGACATCGGCAAAAAAGGTTATTTTTGCTCTGTTTCTTTTGCCTACGATTATTTCCCTTCTTACAGGAGCATTTGTCTATAATAAAAACGAAATAGCAAAGGGTGTCACATTTGTAAAGGCTGTGGGAAAAGATGCAATAATGTATGTTTCAAAAAAGTTCCCCTCTCTTTCAGAAGTTGGAAAAAAAGGTGCACAGTTTTGCTTTGAATATATAAGAGGAGAAAAAAAGAGCAGTATGCCCGTCATATCTACCCTTGATGTAAAATCTCCAACATTTGAGTCTGTCACAAAAAATACAGAAAAGGCAATAGAAGTAAAAGCAGACTCTGACAGTTTTGATGCATATTTACCAAAAGAAACTTTCTCTCCGGTTATGCCCTGTGATGGTGAAATATCATCCCCGTTCGGAAAAAGGATACATCCTCTTTCAGGAGAAGAAACCTCCCACAACGGAATTGACATAGCAATAGATTCGGGAACAGAGGTGTGTGCCGTTGAAGACGGTGTCGTTCAAAAAAGCGAATATAATCAGTTTTCGGGAAATTTTGTGGTTATAGAACATATTGACGGCTACACAAGTTCATATGCCCATCTGACAGAATCTAAAGTTAAAGAAGGGGATACTGTTAAAAAAGGAGATGTTATCGGCTTTTCCGGAAGTACCGGAGCAGTTACCGGTCCTCATCTTCATATGGAAATAAGGAAAGACTCATCTCCTGTTGATCCAATGACTCTCATAAAGGTGAACTGAATTTTGAAAATAAGATTATATCATTCCTCTGCCATTGCATTTTTCATTTTCACGTTTTTTGGCATTTTAAAAATTCTTATTGCGGGATACACAGCGGTTTTTATTCACGAAATGATACATCTTCTGACCTGTTTTATTCTGAAAGAAAAAGCAGAGGAAATATGTCTTGATATCTGGGGAATGCATCTTAAAATAAAAAGCACTCACGATATAAAAAAGTCCTTGTTAATATGGGCATCAGGCCCCATATTCAGTCTTTTTTTATCAGGAGTGCTTTTTTCGTTCGGAATGTATGACTATTTTTCCTATGCCAATTTTTGCGTTGGAATTGTAAATCTTCTTCCTGTTATCCCTCTTGACGGTGCAATGGTTTTAAACATTATTTTTTCGCATTTTTTCGGAACTTTAAAATCAGATGCAATAATGAAAAAAGTTTCTTTAACAATATGCCTTGTATCCTTTTTTCTTTGCATTTTCTGCCTTTTCAAAGGCATTATAAACATAAGTTTCTTTATTTTTTCCATCATGCTTATCATGAGTCAGAAAAGAGGGCAGATTCAATCCATAATCAAATGCAGTGAAGTTCTGACAAAAAGAAAAAACAAGGCAAAAAAAGTCCGACTTATTTTTATGGATTCAACAGATGACTTTCTGAAAGTTTTGAGAATGATTTCACCGGACTATACCCTTTTTATACTTGTTTTTGAAAATGAAAAATTCCTGGGCTTTTTAACTCAGGAGGATTTTTTGAATATTATTTGTTCTTCAAGCAACCAAAGTGCTTTATAACAGCACTCACAATAGACGAACAAAAATGAACGCAGACAAGGAATCGCGAAGCAGACAGTACATAGGTACGGCAATGAGCGATGACGATGTAAGCAAAGTGCCTCAATTCAGTTTTTGGCTTATTGCCAAAAACTTCTTATAAAAATTATTCTCACTTTAAAATAAATTTTTAAAGTGAGAATCTTTTGTTTCAGGCACTTTGCGGTGCGTTCATTTTTGAAGTCTATAAAAGAGGTTCTTTTATGGGCTTGGGTGCACTTCTCGGATACTTTTTCGGTGTGGAAGACACTTTTTTTATTATCACAAGATTGTGTTCAAGGTCTGTGTCAGGCAAAGAATAGTTGATTGTCTCAACATATTCTCCTCCCATAAGTTTTATGGCTTTTTTTGCATCTTCTATTTCTTCTGATGCCTTCGGACCTTTCATGCTGACAAAATATCCTCCAACCTTTACAAAAGGCAGGCAGAGTTCTGAAAGAGAAGCAAGGTTTGCAACTGCTCTTGATATGGCAATGTCATAGGTTTCTCTGTGCTGCTCTTTTTTGCCAAGGTCCTCTGCTCTTGAATGAATGGTTTTTATTCCTTTAAGGTCAAGTTCTCCTATGACTTCATTCAGAAATGTGATTCTCTTATTCAAAGAGTCCATAAGAGTCACATCAAGGTCTGATTTAAAAATTTTCAAGGGGATTCCGGGAAAGCCCGCTCCTGTTCCCACGTCTATTATTTTTGCATCATCTTTTATGACACCGCTGTCAAATGCTGCCATAGAATCAAGAAAATGCTTTGTTGCCACGTCTTTTTCATCGGTTATGGCAGTCAGATTCATTTTTTCATTCCACTCAATCAGAAGTTTGTGGTATTTTTCAAATTTTTCGATTTTTTCTGCATCCGAAACCTTTGATTTCAGACAATCGGAGATTATGCTCAAAACGATTCGCTCCTCACTTATTAATCTGAAGATATATCAAAAGCACATTCATATCAGCAGGCGAAACACCCGAAATTCTGCTTGCCTGACCAACATTTGCCGGTCTTATTTTTGAAAGTTTCTGTTTTGCCTCAATTCTGAGACCGTCTATTTTTTCATAATCTATATCTTCAGGAATTTTCTTTGCTTCAAGTTTTTTGTATTTTTCAACCTGTTCAATTTGTTTTTTGATGTATCCGTCATATTTTATCTGGACAAACACCTGTTCTCTCACCTGAGGGGAAAGAACAGGCCTGTCTGAATCAATTTCACCGAGCATTTCATAGGTGAGTTCAGGTCTTCTTACAAGTTCACCAAGTTTAACACCTGTTGAAATGGGAGTGGAATTGTGTTCTTTTAAGAAAGCGTTATTCTTTTCAGATGGCGGAATAACCTTTTTTTCAACTCTTGCAATTTCTGCTTCAATCTGCGCTTTCTTTTCCAGAAATCTCTCATATCTTTCATCTGAGATGAGTCCTATCTCTTTTCCTCTTGGAGTGAGGCGCAAATCCGCATTGTCCTGTCTTAAAATGAGACGGTATTCACTTCGGGAAGTCATCATACGGTATGGCTCTTTTGTTCCTTTTACGGTGAGGTCATCAATGAGAGTGCCTATGTAACTTTCAGATCTGTCCATTATGAAAGGCTCTTCGCCTTTTATCTTAAGGGCAGCATTGACACCTGCAACAAGTCCCTGTGCCGCCGCCTCTTCATAACCTGAACTTCCGTTAAACTGACCTGCTCCGTAGAGACCGGGATAATTTTTAAACTCAAGTGTTGCGAAAAGTTCTGTGGCATCACAACAGTCATATTCTATTGCATAGGCGGTTCTCATAACCTTTGCATTTTCAAGCCCTGCCACGGTGTGAAGCATCTTTAATTGTACATCTTCAGGCAGACTTGATGAAAATCCCTGAATGTACATTTCATCCGTGGTAAGTCCCATAGGTTCAACAAAAAGTTGATGACGGGGTTTGTCTGAAAAACGGACAACTTTGTCTTCTATTGACGGACAGTATCTCGGCCCCACGCCCTCTATTTTTCCGCTGTAAAGGGGCGAGCGGTGAAGATTGTCTTTTATGATTTTGTGGGTTTCTTCGCTTGTGTATGTAAGATAACATTTAACCTGATTTTCACCGATATCCGTGTTTTCAAAAGAGAAAGGAACAATTTCCTCGTCACCTTCCTGAGGTTCCATTTTTGAAAAATCAATACTGTTTTTATTTACCCTTGCAGGAGTACCTGTTTTAAATCTCATAAGTTCAATTCCTGCATTTTTAAGACAGGAAGAAAGAGAATTTGCAGGAAAAACTCCGTCAGGTCCGCTCTCGTAACTTACATCGCCCACAATGACTTTGCCTTTTAAGTATGTGCCTGTGGCAATGATTGCCGCCCTGACTTCATATCTTGCACCAAGGTGAGTTAAAACAGAGGTCACCTTTCCATTTTCATCAAAGCCTATTTCTATGATTTCAGCCTGTTTTATGTCAAGGTTTTCCTGTCTTTCAAGAACGTGTTTCATTTCTTCTGAATACTTTCTTCTGTCAGACTGAACTCTGAGAGAAAAAACTGCAGGGCCTTTTCCTTTGTTAAGCATACGGGACTGAATGAAAGTTTTGTCAGCAATTTTTCCCATTTCACCACCAAGAGCGTCTATCTCGCGTACAAGATGTCCTTTTGCCGTACCGCCGATACATGGGTTACAAGCCATATTGGCAACGGTGTCCATATTTATAACAAACATTATGGTGCTCACGCCAAGTCTTGCACTTGCAAGTGCCGCTTCGCATCCTGCGTGTCCTCCGCCGATTACGGCAACATCATATTTTCCTGCGTAATATTCCTGCATAATTTATTCCTCCGGAATTTTAAGTTCATCAAAATCTGGTATGAAACTCTCCTTTGCACAATCGCCTTCCTGAATATAGGCATTTTCTATGCCAAGTTCAAGACAAAAGTCAACAAGAGAATCGTATTCTTTTTTTCTCACTCTTCGGGAAAGATTTGGATAGTTTTCAAATTCTTTCACGGGGGTGTATTGACTCATAATGCTGTAGAGAACATTATCCCCATAGGTTTCCCAAAGATATTTCATAATTTTCTTCCCCTCATAAACGTGACCGGGAATGAGCATATGTCTTATTATTACGCCCTTTTGCAACATTGTGTCATCATCAAACTCTACACGGGGACATTGCCTTACCATTTCTTCAATTGCTTTTTTTGCAACAATGGTATAATCGGGAGCGTTTGAATAGTTCCGGGAAGTTTTTTCATCATAATATTTAAAATCAGGCAGATAGATATCTATCAGACCGTCAAGCATTTTCAGACTCTCTGCCTTTTCATAGGAACTTGTGTTATATATGAAAGGGATTTTTATCCCCTCTTTTTTTGCTATTTCAACAGATTCAGCAATTTTTTTAATAAAGTGAGAGCCGGTCACAAGATTAATGTTGTGAGCGCCCATATTTTCAAGAGAATGATATATCCTCACAAGTTTTTCCACACTTATCTCAATTCCTGTCTCACCTTTTGAAATTCTGTGGTTCTGACAATATATGCACCCAAGATTGCATCCCGAAAAAAACACGGTTCCCGAACCTCTGTCTCCAGAGATACAAGGCTCTTCCCACATATGAAGCGCCGCTCTTGAAACAAAGAGAGATTCTCCCATGTTGCAATATCCTTTTTTGTCACATCTGTCCACTGCGCAATTTCTCGGACACAGATTGCACTTATCTCCCATCACAAAATGCCCTCAATCAAAATTTTTATGCCAAGAATCACAAGGACAAGTCCCCCTGCAAATTCTGCTTTGTTTTTATATTTTGCACCAAAGGTGTTTCCGATTATGACACCTGCAAATGCAATTATAAAAGTGGTAATCCCTATTACGGATATGTTTTTAAAAATGTTTATACTCTTTTCAAAAGAGAATGTCACACCAACTGCAAAGGCATCAATACTTGTGGCAACAGAAAGAACAAAAAGTTCCCTGTAGTCAGGTTTGAAATTTACAGGGCAGACAAGTCCGTCATCGTTTGAATGTCCCGACTCATACATCATTTTCCCGCCGATATAAGAAAGAAGTGCAAAGGTTATGAAATGGTCAACTTCGCCGATAAATCCTGCAAAGGTGTTTCCGAGAAGATAGCCAAGATATGGCATAAGAGCCTGAAAAGCGCCAAAGAAAAGGGCTATTGTCAGACTGTAACCATAATTTATTTTTTTCATGCATAGCCCTTTGCAGACAGCCACGGCAAATGCGTCCATGGCAAGACCTGCACCAAGCAAAATGAGTTCAGGAAAATTCATATTTGTCTCCTTGTATCAGAAAAATGTTGCAACTTCCTGCTCGGGCGCATCTGATGCTTCAATCTGCAAAACATGAAGCACAGGCCCCGGTTTTCCGTAGAGTTCGTGAAATTCTCTTTTTATGCATGCAGTCACAATCGCCCACATACGGTTTTTAAGGTCAAACATGGGCGGTATATCTGTGCATACAAGTCCTTTGAATTCAAGGTCGTCTATGCAACAGGTCATAACGTGTCTCCCGCAGATTGCACACCCGGGTTTAATTTTTTTCGGCACACCCATAATGCCTTTGAATTTAACTGTTTTTCCGATGTATTTATTGATATCTTCAGCAAAGTCCCTGAACCACAGAGCATAATCTCTGTCGCCTATTTCAATTACGGGAGCATCAATGTCAAAAGGCAGAGGATCCTCTTCATTATCATATTCCAAAGTGCCGTCTGCATATTCATAACAAATATTTGCTCTTCTTGTAACTCCTCTTACAATTTTGTGAAATTCTTCCTTGTTGACAGATTCAGAGGGACGGTTAAACACCACAAGTTCGCAGTTTGTGAGTTTATCAACCACGAGAGAGCGCATATTGTTGTTGTAATTTTCAAAGGTGGCACAGTCAACAAAGAAAAGTTGCTGATATATAAGCCAGTTTTTGGGGATGGAATTGTAGAGAGTATCAAGAGTCCACATTCCGTTATACTCAATCAGGACTCTGTCCGCTTTATACTTTTTCTCAAGGGTAGAAAGATACTTTTGGGAAAGCATTTCGGGAGAGTCAATTTCTTCAATGAAAACCTCTGTCCCCTCAAAACTGTCCGTGTCATATTCTTCTTCACCGAATTCGCAAACAAGAAGAAGAGTTCTCTCCCCTGCGTTAAATTCTCTGTCAGAAAGGGTTTCCTGAATTGTTTTTGTCTTTCCCGATTCAAGAAAACCTGTAAAAAGATATACGGGTATTTCCTTTGCCATTTATATTCCTTCTTTCAAGATTTAAAAGAGTTTTTCCAATTTTTCTTCATCAATATCTGAACCGATAACACAGATTCTTCCGATAACCGATGCAGAGCCGAATCTCACATCGGGTTCAGAGGGAACATAGTCAAAGTGAATCCATTCGTCACCTTTTGATGGCACAATTCCCTTTGCACGAAGAACAGTTCCATATTCCTCTTTTGAAAGTTCATTCAATATATTTTCAATTTCTTCTTTGTCATACTTTTTGCTTGTTTCCTTACCCCAACTTGTGAATACCTCATCTGCATGATGATGGTGGTGATCATGGTCATGGCAATGACATTCTTCGTCGTGGTGATGGTGGTCGTGGCAATGACATTCTTCATCGTGATGGTGATGGTCATGGCAATGGCACTCTTCATCGTCGTGGTGGTGATGATCATGACAATGGCACTCTTCATCGTGGTGATGATGGTCGTGGCAATGGCACTCTTCATCGTGATGATGGTGGTCGTGGCAATGGCACTCTTCATCATGGTGATGATGATGGCTTTCACTTTTCAGTTTTTCCATTTCCGTTGAAAGGGTAACTGTTCCCTCAATAGCCTCTAAAATATCCTTGCCCGAAATTTTGTCAAGAGGTGTTGCAATGATTATTGCATCATGATTTTTTTCTTTTACGAGGGAAATCGCATTCTCGGTTTTCACGTCTCCTGCAGTGTCTGCGTGACTGAAAATTACAGCCTTTGCATTTTCCACCTGGTCAATGAAAAATTCCCCGAAGTTTTTCATATACATTTTGCACTTTCCTGCATCTACAACAGTTGTAAGAGAGTTTAAATATGCATCATGGGCATCAATTCCCTTAACAGCCTTTATGACATCAGAAAGTTTTCCGACACCTGAAGGCTCAATGAGTATACGGTCGGGAGCATATTCATCCAGAACCTTTTTGAGTGCCTCACCAAAATCTCCCACCAGAGAACAGCAGATGCACCCTGAGTTCATTTCCGTAACTTCAATTCCCGCATCCTGCAAAAATCCACCGTCTATGCCGATTTCGCCGAATTCGTTTTCTATCAAAACAAGTTTTTCACCTGCATATGCTTCTTTTATGAGTTTTTTTATGAGAGTTGTTTTACCTGCACCTAAAAACCCTGAAAAAATATCAATCTTTGTCATACAAATCACTGACCTTTCTTTGTGATAACTATATTTCCAACTTAATATTATATAATAAATATGACCTAAAGTCAAATAATTAATAATCCCATCTGTACCATATGATAAATTTTAGATGAATATTGAAAAAATACAAATTTTATGCTAAAATTATATATAATGAAGAAATTTTTTGTGTTGGGTGGAATGTTATATGAAAAAAAGACTCTTATCGTCTGTTGTCTCATTCGTTCTTTCCCTTGTTATGATTGTGTCGCTTGTTTCACCAACTCTGACTTTAGCATCTTCAGATACTGTAACAGAGGGAATTACATGGGCATATGACTCTGAAACGAAAATCCTTTCCGTCAGCGGAGAGGGTGCTATTCCCGATTATGAAAGTTATGCGGATGTTCCCTGGGGAAATGTCCGTGAGGAACTTGTCCGTGTTGAACTTGGCGAGGGAATCACATCAGTTGGAAAATCTGCTTTCTACGGCTCAACAAATCTTGAGTCCGTGGCACTTCCCACAACCATTGAAAACATCGGTGCCATGGCTTTTGCCTATTGCCCATCCCTTGAAGGAATATTTGTGCCTGAAAATGTGTCAAGCATCGGTCTTGGAGCATTTTCGGGTAATACTTCCATGACAAGCATAACTGTTTCGGAGGGAAATTCCTCATTTTGCTCTTTAGACGGAGTTCTCCACACCAAAAACCTGACAAAACTCATAGCATTTCCTGCAGGAAAAAACCTCAGTGAGTACGACATACATGATAATGTAATAACCGTTGATTCCTTTGCATTTTTTGCAAATCCCTTTATTGAATCTGTAAATGTCGGTCTGAATCTTTCAGAAATCTGCGCCTATGCTTTTGCAAACACCCCAAAACTTACTGCGGTTAACTATCAGGGTACAGAAGGAATGTGGGAATTTCTGACCATATCCGGAAATGCCTTTGAAAACGCAGGAACAGATGGCGACGGATGCTATGTTTATTATTCGGGCGAGCCTGCATCATCCTACGGCGGAAGTTGCGGTGATAATCTCACCTGGAGTCTTGATATTGCTACAGGCGTTCTCACAATAGAGGGCGAAGGTGAAATGTATGACTATGAAGACACAAAAGTTCCGTGGATGAAAGTCCGTGATTACATAACAAAGGTGAACATCGGAAAAGGCGTGACATCTCTTTGTGATGCTCCTTTCCCCTATTGCTCAATGGTTGAAAGTTTTAATGTTCACTCAGAAAACCCATACTTCACATCTGAAAACGGCGTGCTTTTCTCAAAAGATATGGCCACTCTTATTGCATATCCTGCAAGCAAACAGGGAAGCACCTATGATATTCCGGATACTGTTGGAATAATTGGTGCATATGCATTTTCTGATAGTGAATATCTCACACAGATTGACATTCCCCTTGATATATATGAAATCAGGCACCACGCATTTGTCTATGCAGTTCATCTTACCGCCATAAATTATGATGGACCTGAGCGTATGTGGAACGGTATAGAATTCGGAAAATATCTCTATATTGGAACAGGCACAGACACCGATGCAGGCGAGGCAACGATATACTTTGGAACAACTGTCGAAGCCACCTATACAGGAAAATGCGGAGATAATCTCACCTGGACAATTGACACTTCCGCCTGCACTCTCACCATAAGCGGTGAAGGCGAAATGTATGACTATGAAGATACTGTCCTTCCCTGGTGGAGATATCGTTACTATGCAATTTCGGTACATATGGGAAGTGGCGTTACAAGCATCGGCAGTTGGGCGTTCAGAAATATGAATACCATTGCAATATTCAAATTTGATGATTCCCAAAAGTCTCTTCACACCATAGGAGAAGGTGCTTTCTACGGTTGTGCATCTCTTGCAATTATAACTCTTCCAAGCGGGCTTAAAAATATTGAAGACTATGCTTTTGCGCTCTGTTCTTCCCTTTCTGCACTGACCATTCCTTCAGGAACTGAAAAAATCGGAAATTTTGCATTCTACGGATGTCAGACCATGACATCATTCACATTCTATTCAGGAATTAAAAGCATTGGCGAAAGTGCCTTTGCAGACTGTTTGTTGCTTCAATATCTCAACTATTTCGGACCGGGCGTGGAATGGGGATATATCCAAAAAGGAAAAGACTGGGACAAAAATGCAGGTGCAAACACCACCTCCGGCACATATAAACTGACATTTTCAGGCGTTGGCCCCGATGGCGACACACCCACATCGGGCGAATGCGGAGAAAATGTCGTGTGGAATTTTGACTATCCCACAGGCAAACTCATTGTCATGGGAACAGGAAGAATGGACGATTACACAACCTTCACCAATGAGCCACCCTGGGAAGAGTGGATTGACTATATCATCTCTGTTGAAGTGTTGGACGGTGTTGAAAATGTAGGAAATTCTGCATTTGCCACGGCAGACAAACTTAAAACAGTAACACTTGCTCCAAGTGTCAAAGAAATTGGCGAAAGTGCATTTTCTGTGTGTGACTCTCTTGCAGACATAAATCTTTCCGAAGGACTTGAAAAAATCGGAGAGTATGCATTCTCATCTTCCGACTCACTCAAAAGCATTGATATTCCTGCAAGTGTTACCTCGATTGCATCAGGAACATTTTCTGCCTGCAGGGCACTTACACACATAAATGTTTCAGAGGATAGCAAAACTTTTGCTTCTGCAGACGGAGTGTTATATTCTAAAGACTATAAAAGAATTGTGAGACTCCCCATAGGAAAAAACGCAAAAAGTTTCACAATCCCCGACACAGTTACATACATTTCATCATCTGCTTTTGCAGACTGTGTTTCCCTCACAGACATTACCTTTTCAAAAAATCTTGAAACCATCGACGAGTATGCTTTTTCGGGATGTACCTCCATTACGGAATTTACCATTCCAAAAGGCACAACAAACATATATTATCAGGCATTCAGAGACTGTTATGCCTTAAAAAAAGTCACCATTCCAAGTTCAGTCAAAAAACTTTATTATAACACCTTTGCCTATTGCCCCAAACTTGAAACAATTCATTTCACCGCATCACAAACCAGATGGGAATCTCTTTCCAAGGAAAGCGGGTGGGACACTCAGGCAGGTACTAACACCCCAAATGGCACCTATACCGTCACCTTTGGTACCGACTGTGACTATTCAGGAAAATGCGGAGATTTTGTCCTCTGGGAATTGTGGGTAGAAACAGGACTCCTTAAAATAAGCGGAACAGGTGAAATGAACCTCAAAAAACCATCCTACTGGACAACTTACAGATTTAACATCCTGAAAGTTGAAATGTCCGAGGGTATAACCTCCATTGTGAACTATGCATTTGAAGATATGACAAAACTTGCATCAATAAATATTCCCTCAACCATTAAAACAATCGGCACATCAGCCTTTGACGGATGCACCTCTCTTACAAAAATCACTCTCCCGGAAGGTCTCACAACAATTGGTACATCTGCATTTTACGGTTGTTCATCCCTTGAATCCATAAACATTCCGTCAACCGTGACCTCCATTGGTGCTTCTGCATTTTATAATTGTACATCCTGGAAAGGCAAAATCACCATTCCCGATGGTATAACCGATATCTATAGTTACACGTTCTACAAATGTTATTACCTTGATGAAATAAATCTTCCGGACAGCGTTAAAGCCATTGGATATCAGGCATTTTATAACTGCGGACATCTGGAAGAAATAAGACTGCCCGAAAATCTTGAAACAATAGATTCTTCTGCATTTATATATTGTAACGTACTGACAAGCATAACAATTCCATCTTCAGTAACAAGTATTGGGGATAGTGCCTTCTCCGGTTGTTCAAAGCTTGAAAGTGCAGTGATAGATGCAAATGTAAAAAAACTTCCCAGAGGCGTATTTTATAACTGTACGGCTCTTGAAACCGTTACTTTTTCTGAAAGCATTGAAATAATAGGACAAAACGCATTCAGAAACTGCACCAATCTTTGTGATATCAATTTGCCCAATAGCCTTTTAACCATAGAAGATTCTGCATTTACAAGTTGTTCATCCCTTAAAGAAATCACAATACCTGAAAAAATTACAACAATCAGTGCAAATACGTTTTTGAGTTGTTCTGCCATCTCCCGGGTGACAATTCCAAAATCAGTCACAAGCATTGGTGATTCTGCCTTTTCGGGATGTACACTTCTTGCAGATATATACTACGGTGGCAATGAAGTGTCCTGGCTATCTGTGACCAAAGGTACAAACTGGGCAAAAGATGCAGGAAAAAACACTCTGAATAAAACCTATACCATCCACTACGGCGAAGAAAATCCCATCACGGGCTCTTGCGGAAAAAATCTTGTGTGGACATATTCAGAATCTGATAAAACTCTCACCATCACCGGAACAGGAGATATGGATGACTGGTATGATCAATCTCAACTTCCCTGGTTTGTATATATAGACGAAATAGAAGTGTTCATAGTAAAACAGGGAGCCACATCCATCGGAAGTTATGCAATGTATCAATGTGAAACCCTGAAAAAGGTTATTGTGGAAGATGGAGTGCAAATAATCGGAAGCTCTGCCTTTCGCAGTTGCACCGGACTTACAGAAATCACCATAGGAGAAGGTCTTGTATCCACCGAAACAAGTGCTTTTGCCTATTGCCGGAGCCTCACAGAGGTCAAATTGCCCCAAGGTCTTGAAACCATAGGCGCCGGCTCGTTCAACGCCTGTACCTACCTTAAAAACATAACCATACCGTCTTCGGTTAAACAAATTTACTCCAGTACCTTTGCAAATTGTATATATCTTGAAAATATATACTTCACAGGAAACACCAGACAGTGGAACACTGCATCGAAAATGTCAGGCTGGGATATGAATGCAGGAAACAGGACTGCCAACGGCACCTACACTCTTCACATCACAGGTCCCGATGCTTCGGGAAGTTGCGGTGCTGACCTTGTGTGGGAATACCGGTCAAGCAACGAAACACTAAAAATCAGCGGAACGGGAGCAATGAACACCTGGTATGATGCAAAGTCTGTTCCCTGGAGCGGCTATTCAAAGATAACAAGTGTTGAAATAGCAGAGGGTGTCACAACCATCGGAAATTATGCATTCCAGAATTTTATCGAACTTTCTGAGGTCAGTCTGCCCATGTCTCTTTCTCAAATTGGCGACTATGCCTTCAACGGATGCACAAATCTATCAGACATCAACTATGCTTCATCTCAAGTTAAATGGAAAAGTATATACTGCGGAAAATCCTGGGATGCAAGTGCAGGTTTGATGACACCGAACAAAACCTATACCATAAATTATTCAGACTATACGGAAGGCATATGCGGCGAGGGTGTCACATGGATGTTTGTGTTTGATGACAACCATCTTGTCATAGACGGCAAAGGTGAAATGTATGACTGGACATCTTCCGCTCTTCCGCCATGGTATAACTTCAAAAACGATATCCATTCTCTCTATATTGGCGACAACATAACGAAAATCGGCGATTATGCATTCAAAGACCTTTTAAGAATCAGTGAAGTTGGAATTTGGGAAAATATGCTCTCCATCGGCGATTCAGCCTTTGAAAACTGCTCGTCACTTTCTGTGGCATATCTTCCCAAAAGTCTTGAAAACATCGGGAAAAGGGCGTTTTCAGAATGCATAAATCTTTCTGAAATTCACTATCCCTCAAAAACGATCAAGTGGAACGAAATTGAAAAAGGCGAAAACTGGGACTACAATGCAGGAAGAAAAACCCCAAAAGGAACATATACGCTCTACCCCGTTGAAGAAAAGATATATAAGGGAAACTTTGGTTCAAATATCACCTGGGAGCTTTATGAAGAACAGATGAAACTTGTCCTCACAGGAAGCGGTGCAATGTCTTCACAGTATGTGTCCAACAACACCCCCTGGTACAGTTACAGGCATCTCATTAAATCAGTTGAATTTGACAGCCGTATAACAAGCGTGGGACAATATGCATTTTATAATTGCACAAATCTTGAAAGTGTTGCTTTCTCAACGGGAATAACAAAAATTGAAGACCGTGCATTTATGGGTTGCTCTTCCCTTAACGATGTAACCCTTCCAAACAGTCTGACAACAATTGCATCAAATGCCTTCAGGGACTGCACCTCTCTTGAGAAAATAATTGTGCCCGAGAGCGTAACTTCTCTGGGAGCATATGCTTTTTCGGGTTGTACATCAATGAAGAATGCGATAGTTTCGACAAAATGTTCCTATACAAATACATATCTGTTCTACAACTGCACAGGTCTTGAGAGCGTGACAATTGGTGAAGGAATAACAAAAATCAGTCAGGCAACATTTAAAAACTGCACAGCCCTTAAAGAAGTTTATCTGCCCAAATCCCTCACAATAATTGACAAGGAAGCATTTTATGATTGCAAAAATCTTGTAGATATATACTTTGCAGGAAATCAGAATGCATGGAACACCATTACCAAAAACACAAACTGGTCATATAATGCAGGCAAATCCACAAGTAAGGGTACATATACCGTAAACTATGGCGAGGAAAACTACTTATCAGGCAAGTGCGGAGACAATCTCACATGGATTTATTGGGAAAAGAATAAAACTTTGGAGATTTCGGGAAGCGGTAAAATGTCCGACTGGACCTTATCCTCTTCGGCTCCATGGAATTCCTGCAGTCGCAGTATAGAAACTATAGTCATAGACGGCGAGGTGACAAACATTGGAAGTTATGCATTTTACTATTGTTCGTCACTTACAAGCATAACTATGCCGGACAGCATCACAGCCATAGGTGATGACGCATTTGGAAGATGTACATCTCTTGAAAGCCTTGATATGCCGGAAAATCTTTCGACAATCGGAGATGATGCTTTCTCATACAGTTCATCCCTTAAAAGCATAAATCTGCCAAAAAGTCTCACATCTATTGGTTCAACGCCATTTTTCGGATGCTCTGCCCTTAGTGATGTTTACTATGCAGGAAGTGAATTTGCCTGGAGAAAGGTTGTTGTTGGTTCAAGTTGGAATTCCAACGTAATCATTCATTTCGGAGAAGAAAACCCAACTTCGGGAAAAGTGAACGACACTATTTCCTGGCTCTATTCACCCGAAACGAAAACCCTTGAAATTACGGGTGAGGGTGAAATTGATTATTTGAATTCCCCCGAAGAAGCACCCTGGTATTACTATAAAAATGAAATAGAGACGGTTGTTTTCGGAGATGGTGTCAAAAACGCCCCGTCATATGGTTTTTATCAATATCCCGCTCTTATGAGTGCAAGTTTTGGAAAAGGATTTGAACATGTTTCGTCCTACACCTTCTACAAATGTCCCCAATTGAGCGAGATTTCCTTCCCTCATGGAACAAAGATACTCTATTCTGAATCTTTTTATTTCTGTGAGAACCTCACAAACGTATATCTCCCTGCAAGCATAAGCAATATCAGCCGTGACACCTTCAGAGGATGCCGTTATTTAGAGAATATATATTATGCCGGCACTGAAGATATGTGGAAAAATGTTCGAAAGGGAGATTCGTGGGACTCTGCCGCAGGTGCAACAACGTCAAACTTTAAGTATATCCTCCACTACTCATCGGGCTCGTCAATTGAACTTTCATCAGATAAAGTGAAAGTTGAAATTGCACCAAAAACATCTGCCACATTGCTTGTGGTAAGTTATGACGGGCAAAAGATTGTTGATACAAAAATCGTAAACATTACAAAATCTTCAGAGGTTTCTCTTGCCTCTGATGGTCTCGGACTTGAATTTTCCAAAGGAAATACAATCAAAGCTTTTTTGTGGAATGATATTGACGGAATCAGTCCGGTGTGCGAGGAAAAAAGCATTACAGCATAAAGAAAATTAATATTTATACATCCTACAACAGGCAGGGAATTTTAAAGTTTTCCTGCCTGTTTATTATAGTACATATTCAGTATATATTTTTTTTGACAAATGGCAATTCCTGTAGTATAATTGATGTATATGTGCAAAAATTTATACATTTTACGAAAGGTTGATATTATGGATTATAATATGCTTGCCCAGCTTTTGTTTTCACACATAGACAAAGTTCCGGCAGATTATGATAGCATTTACCCCAAAAGAGAACTTGGAGAAGAAGCAAAAATCACACGTTTTGCCCCAAGCCCCACAGGGTTTCTTCACATCGGCGGTCTCTTTGCCGCACTCATTTCCGAACGTATTGCTCACCAGAGCGGCGGAAAATTCATTTTAAGAATTGAAGACACCGACAAAAAAAGAGAAGTCGAAAACGGTGTTGACAGAATTCTGGAAGGTCTCCTTGGATTCGGAATCAGCATTGACGAAGGCTTTGTAGGCTTTGATGAGCAAAAAGGTGACTACGGTCCCTACAAACAGAGCGAAAGAGCCGCAATTTATCAGTGCTTTGCAAAAGAACTTGTAAAAAAAGGTATGGCATACCCCTGTTTTTGCACAGAAGAAGAAATAGGAAAAATCAGAGAAGAGCAGGAACAAAAGAAACTTCTTCCCGGCTACTGGGGTGAGTGGGCAAAATGCAGAAATCTTTCCTATGATGAAATAAAGGAAAAGGTTGATGCAGGTCTTCCCTATGTTCTTCGCTTAAAATCCCCCGGAAAAGAAGACGGAAAAGTTTCTTTTAAAGACGGAATCAGAGGCAAAATTGAAATGCCTGAAAATATTGTGGATGTGGTAATTTTAAAATCTGACGGGATTCCCACCTACCACTTTGCCCACGTTGTTGATGACTATCTTATGGGAACAACAAATGTTATAAGAGGCGATGAATGGATTTCATCAATTCCAATTCATCTTCAGATGTTCTATATGCTTGGGTTAAAAGCCCCAAAATATGCCCACATTGCTCCCATAATGAAAGAGGACGAGGGCGGAAAGAGAAAAATTTCAAAAAGAAAAGACCCCGAGGCAGCTGTTACCTACTATGACGAGGAAGGCTATCCCGCAGACGGAGTTATTGAATATCTTTTAAATCTTGCAAACTATAACTTTGAAGATTTCAGAAAAGCAAATAAAACTGCTCACTGGTCAGAATTCAAACTTGAAATGAACAAAATGAGCAACTCAGGTGCCCTTTTTGACCTTGTGAAATTAAACGATGTGTGCAAAAACAAAATTGCTTCCTACACATCCGAAAAGGTTTACGATCTTGCTGTCGCATGGGCACAAAAGTATGACAAAGAACTTCACACTCTTCTTGCAAGAGACAAGGATTTTTCAGTTAAGATGTTTGGCTTTGACCGAAATCCCGAAAAACCCAGAAAAGATATTGGCAAGTGGTCAGAGGTGAGAGATGCATTTTCATTTATGTTTGATGAACTTTTTGACGGAGAGTATGCAGAAGTTGAAAACATATCAAAAGAAGATGCAAAAAATATTCTTGAAAAATACAAGACCATGTATGACGAAAATGCGGACAACCAGGTGTGGTTTGACACGCTCAAAGACCTTGCAGGAGAGATGGGATTTGCAAGAGAAGTTAAGGAATACAAGCAAAATCCCGAATCATTCAAAGGTCATGTGGGTGATGTGAGCAATATCTTAAGAGTTGCCGTAACCGGAAGAACAAAATCACCTGACCTTTGCTCAATTATGAAAACCCTCGGCAAAGAAAAAGTGATAGAAAGAATTGACAGAGCAATCAAGGCTCTTTAAAGGAGACATAACAATGGACGAATATGTAGTATCAAATTTTATAAACGATGCCATAACAAAAGACCTTTCAGACGGAGTTTACGATAAAGTGCAGACACGTTTTCCGCCTGAACCAAACGGCTATCTTCACATTGGCCATGTTAAGGCTATAAACATTGACTTTTCCATGGCAAAAAAATTCGGCGGTACCTGTAACCTTCGTTTTGATGATACAAACCCCACAAAGGAAGATGTGGAATATGTTGATTCCATTATGGAAGATATCAAATGGCTTGGATTTGAGTGGGACAACGTATATTTTGCATCAGACTATTTCCCGATCATTTATGACTGTGCAATAAAACTTATCAAAAAAGGACTTGCCTATGTTGATGATTTAAGTGCTGATGAAATCAGACAGTACAGAGGCACTCTCAAAGAAGCGGGCAAAGAGAGTCCCTACAGAAACAGATCTGTTGAGGAAAACCTTGAACTTTTCCGGAAGATGACCGACGGCGAATTTGAAGACGGCGAAAGGGTACTCAGAGCAAAAATTGACATGGCATCGGGCAATATGAATATGCGTGATCCTGTCATCTACCGTGTTCTTCACGCAACACACCATCGCACAGGTGACAAGTGGTGTGTGTATCCCATGTATGACTTTGCCCACCCCATTTCAGACACTGCAGAGGGTGTTACCCACAGTCTTTGCTCACTTGAGTTTGAAGACCACAGACCTCTTTATGACTGGGTTTTAAAGGCTTGCGATTTTGAAAAACCATCACGTCAGATTGAATTTGCAAGACTCAATCTCACAAACACCTTGACAAGTAAGAGAAAATGCTTAAAACTTGTTAAAGAAGGAATTGTTGACGGTTGGGACGATCCGAGAATGTCCACCATTTCAGGTATGAGAAGAAGAGGATATCCGGCTGAGGCTCTCCTTGACTTTGCCGAAAGAATCGGTGTGGCAAAATCTTTCAGTGTTGTTGATTTTCAGATGCTTGAACACTGCGTAAGAGAAAACTTAAACCAAAATGCTCCCCGTGCCATGGCGGTTCTTCACCCCTTAAAGGTTACAATTGAAAACTACCCCGAAGGTGAAAGCGAACTTTTAAGCGTTGACATTAACCCCAACGATGAAAATGCAGGAACAAAAGAAATCAGTTTTTCAAAAAATATCTTCATTGAAAAAGACGACTTTATGGAAGTTCCCGTGAAAGGCTACAAAAGACTTACCGCTGAAAATGAAGTCCGTCTTAAAGGTGCATACTTTATTAAAGTTAAAGAAATCATAAAGGATGAAAACGGTGAAGTGACAGAACTCATCTGCACCTACGATCCCCTTTCAAAAGGGGGAAACTCACCTGACGGAAGAAAGGTTAAAGGAACAATTCAATGGGTTGATGCAAACAACTGTCTCAGCGCTACCGTTCATATGTATGACAAACTCTTTATGACATCAAATCCCGGAGATGTGGATGAATATCTTGAAAACTTGAATCCCGAATCCCTTGTTGTTATAGAGGATGCCAAAATTGATGCAGACCTTAAAGACGCAAAGGTCGGACAGTGTTTCCAGTTTATGAGAAACGGATATTTCGCAGTTGACAAATATTCCGGGGAAGATAACCTTATCTTCAATCTTACGGCAACTTTGAAAGATTCTTTCAAGATGCCCTCAGGTAATTGAAATTATGAAAAAAGACAATAAAAAACCAACCCTTCAGAGTCAGTGCGAAATGTGTGCGTATTACGACTATGACGAAGACTGGGAAGAATATGTGTGCATCATGAATATGGACGAAGATGAAATGGTAAGATTTTACGAAAGCAGAACATCTTGCCCATATTTCCGATTCTATGACGAATATAAGATGGTACAAAAGCAAAATTAATCAAGACATTAAAATATGGTGTAAAAATTCACATGAATTTTTACACCATATTTTTTGTACTCACTGTTTCAAGAAAATTACTCAAACATTGTGTCCTGACCCTCAGGGCAATAATTTTCATAAAACCCTGTCATTTCATGCCATACTTCCTCGACTGTTTTGGTCTCACTTATCTTAAGATACATCTCTTCCGCATCTGTCTGAATCTCTTTTGCTTTTTCTATCAGTCCCGTAACATCATTAAATAACTTATAATAAAGTTCCTTGTAAATATCCATAATTTTCTTCCTTTCTGCATAAAAAGCAGGTTGAACCTGCACCCTTGTCGCGGGCATAGTTTTGTTAACATCAGATCTCGCGAGCGAATTTTTACGAAAATTCCTATACAATAAAAAAATGCGCTCCCGAAGGAACGCACGAAAAAGTGTATTCCCTCATTGTCGCCAAACAATTATCCATAACGCCAGAACGGGTATAAGAAATAAAGAGAACACACCTTTTACTGAGGTATGTTCCGTTCTGGCCGGAACTATTAATAATAATTAAAAATAATAAATTCGTACACGAAAATAAAGGATAATTATTTGGCAATTCGTATTATATCACAGATTCAATTCTTTTTCAAGAGGTGTATTTTGTCGAAAAAAGGAAAACAGAATTGTTTTTAAAAATCTATCACATTTAGTTACCTGCTCCTGCTACCGCCTTTTGATTCCTGAACTTTACATATTATCTATTATATAAAGGTGCAGGCTCTTTAATTATATGATGTACAAATTGTGAGATAAATTGGAGTTTGTCGTTTCCAACGACAAACTCCAATTTTCATCACCACACAAAAACACCCCATGCAAAGTGGGGTGTTTTTGTGCCTGCAGTCAGACAATATATAAGTATGTAAACAGATAAGGAGAAAAGTATAAGACTGCAGGCATGTTTTAAATATAAGGAATTAGTAATGAAAAGAAGATTGATAAGGCTTTTCTCCCGTTTTCTGTTAATGGTTATTATCCCTCAAAACTTGACCAGTCAGGATTTTCTGTGAGTGATGTCCACTTTTCGTGTTTTCCGTCGCTCTTCATTTCAAAGGTATGGCTGTTGGTGGCTTCCTGAACTGCAAGGTAATACCATGCATTTTCATCTGCATTGTCAATCCATGTTGTCATACCGCTAAGAAGGTCTTCCTTGCTTTCAGGCTCACGGTTGAGTACGCGGTTAACAAGTGTCATAACCTCTGCTCTTGTAATGTTGTCATCAGGACGGAAAAGTCCGTTATAGCCAACAATCCACTCTGCAGTTGCCGCTTCGCCTATATAACTTTCTGCCCAGTGACCTGATACATCGCCAAATAACGCTTTGCCGTCATATTCAACTTCAACCATTCTTGCAAAAATTGTTGCAAGTTCTGCTCTTGTAATAAAATCATTGGGAGCAAAAGTATCTGTTGTTCGTCCATTTACCAATTCAAGACTTGCAAGAGTTGAAACTGCTGTATTAAACCAATCTTCTTCGTTCACATCTGTGAACACATTTTCTTTGGTCTTTGCCTTGTTTCTTTCATCTTCGTTAAGTAATCTGTAAATGATTGTTGCAACTTCGGCTCTTGTAATGTCACTTTCAGGCGCTATCATTCCACCATCACGGCCAACAATGTAAGCATAGTGTTCATCTGTTAAGATTGCGGGTTTATAACCGGGTTTCGTATCCGTTGAACCGCCGTCTGAAACAATCCACTTAGCATAAATTGTCGTATCTTTACTGAGTGCTATTTCGGTGATTTTTTGGGTTAATTCCTCATCGGAATGCCATCCGTCAAATTTATAGCCCGTCTTTTGGGGCACATATTCGTCAAGACTGATTCTTACGCCCTCTTTTGCTTCAAGAGTATCAATCTCAGATCCACCGTTTGTGTTGAAAATCAGGCTGTATTTTTCAGCAACGGAGCCGCCTCCGCCGCCACCGCCGCCACTGCTCTGCTTTGCTTCCCATTTGGCGTAAATTGTCATATCTGAATTTAAGGTGACAGAGGTTACTGCATGGGTAAGGGCAGTGTCTGAATACCAGCCTTTAAAGGTGTATCCTGATTTTGTGGGTTTATAGGCTGATAAATCGATAACAGTGCCCTCTTCATTTGTTATGGGACTGTATGAAGAACCACCCTTGGTGTCAAATGTCAGTGTATATGTTGGTTTTTCAGGTTCTTTCCACTTTGCATAAACGGTTTTATTGCCGTCTAAAGTGATGGAACTTACTTTTTCTCCCGTGAGTTCACTGTCTGAATACCATCCGTCAAAGATGTAGCCCGTTTTGTTGGTTGTTTTCGATGTCAAATCAACAATTGTACCCTCAGAGGCAGTAACTGCATCCACAGCGGTACCGCCGTTAGTTTCAAAGGTGAGAGTGTAGTTTTGAGTCATCTGCTCCCACTCGGCGGTAAAGGTTGTGTCCGATGTCAGTTCATAAGAATCACCGGGCTGATACAAACTTCCGCCATTTTTCCATCCTTTGAATCTGTAACCTTCAGGGCCATTGCCCGGAGCAGGAGCAACACTGATTGTTCCGGCTGCATTCTGAGATGTTAAAACCTCTTCGCCTCCGCTTATATACTTAACTGTATATTGTGTGACCGGCTCATCTCCGATGATAACAGTCAGAGGATCACAAACAGTGGTATATTGCATCGGATCTTCCTCATACAAAGACATATAACTTGCTAAAACCGTTGTCTGTCCTGAGGTGGCTTTAACCTTAACCTTAAAACTTCCCACCTTTTCTTTGTCGGCATACATTCTGTACCAGCCGGGTAATTCTGTATAATTACCAAGATATTTTGCTTTGTAGGAAGAAGTCTTTTTCAGAAACACCATATCAGCATATTTGATAACATCACTTTCGATGGTGTCTGCAAGGTTTGCTTCATCAACTTCAAAGAAATCCTTGTCGATGGGAACCTCAAACCAGACTGTCTGAACTTTAAACTCTTCGCCCTCGTTTGTTTTGTTTACCGTTGAGATATCTATGGTCAATTCTGTGCCGGGCTGCACATAAATGACATTTTCGTTTTCCGATGTTATGGAAAAACTGATTGTCGTACCGTTATATTCTGCAGCAAATGCCGTAGGAACTAAAGATACAACCATCAGCAGGGAAAGGAAAAGTGAGATAATTCTTTTCATTTTAAATCTCCTTTCTTGATCAAAAAATCATGGTGCCGTTGCGTTGGTGATTTATTTACGTGTCATTCATAAACGACGTGTGGGGCGATTCGTAAATCGCCCCCGTCATCCGAACTGTCTTACACGGCAGCCCTTTAAAATTCAAAAATAATGTATTTTATTTATGCTAAATTACTGTATACCCAAAGCTGCTTTAACATCAGTTACAACAGTTGTTACATCTTCATTTTTAACTGCCTTGGTATTATCAAGGTCTAATCTGAGGATTCTGTACTGATATTTTTCTGTTGTAAAATATGGAGCATATACTCTTGCAACACCGTATGCAAATACGATATCGTCTACAGTTAAGTCACCGTTATCGGTAACATCTGTAGTATAGCCTCCGACTGATTTATTTGCAAGTTCGTTGCCTTCGCTGTCTTTGTCTCCCTTATACCAGTGGATAACATTTTCTTCATATTTACTGATAATTTCTTCTGTTGTTGCGCCGGATTCAACATCCACAACATATGCAAATTTAAATGTATATGGATCATTTTCTACCGCATCTGTTCTTGGGTTGTCATAAAGGTATGTGCTATTTGATACATCAACCATTTCCAGGTCTTTATCTTTGTAACTGAAACCTACGTTTGGAGTATTTGTGTAAACAATTACGATGTCCTTGTTGTCAACATAGTCACTACCCACTTCAACAACATATGCAGGTTTTTTAACTGTTATTGTGAATGTTCCTTCAACAGGGGCATAGCCAACAGTTTCATCTGTTGCCTCATATGTTATTACATATGTTCCCTCTTTTTTAATTTCAACATCATCTGCATCAGTTGCAATAGTTTCACCGTTATATACTACAGTATACTTTACAGTGGCTGTAGGAACTGTTTCAATTTTAAATGAGTGAGGTGCATCATCATAATTGAGTTCCTTTGTTGTTACTTCGTCTAATGTCTCATCAATGAGTTCATTATCAAAATATTTTTTGACAGTATAATCAATCAATAAAATTGTTACATCTTTGCTGTTTTTCTCTACAGGTACTTTGATGTCATCTGCACTTTCAAGATAATTTGTTGCATAGGCTTCTGAAATTGTAAAAAGGTCAGTAACCTGAGTCGGCTGAGCAAGTGCTTCAAATGTGTAAATTGCAAGAACCTGCTCGCCTGTAGCATATGCATCTCCTGAAGACCATGTATAATGACTGATTTTCTTTTTTGTTGCATCTACTGTATCTTCTCTGTGACCACCTGCCACACCCGATATAGTGAAGTTCTTTTCTGTACATTTAAAATATGTGGAATTATATTCAAGCACATAATCTGCGTGCTGAAGTTCTTCATCACTTTCGAGTTTAACTGTAACTGTTAAAGTTTCACCTGCGTACAATTTGTCAGGTTCACCTGAAGTACTGCTCGCCTGAACATAAAGGTTGATTGCACGATCTTCATTCACTGTCTCTTCAGCACATACAGCAAAACTCATTGATGTCAATACCATAATTATACAAAGCACTGACGCTATAAACTTTTTCATATTAAAAATCCTTTCATCAGAGGCAACGGGATTTTTTCATTATCCCGTTGCCCGTTATTTAATTTATATTATCTGAGTCCCATAGCTGTCTTTACCTTGCCTACAACGAATGTCGGGTCATCATTGTTTATAACTTTATTGCCGTCAACATCTGCTTTAAGAAGGTTTCTCTGATATTTGATATTTGCAAGAAGTGCAGAATGTTCATATGCAACACCATATTCTGTTACGATATCCTGAACGTTTAATGTGCTGCTGAAGTTGACGTCTGCAAGGAAGTCAAATTTCTCATCTATCTGTGCAAGCACATATGCACTGTCTATGGCAAACACTTCGGCATTGTCGCCTGTATATGTTATCATGGATATATCTGCGATATCAACCACATAACCGTATACATAAGCATATCCATCGTCTTCGGCATTGCCGTATTCGTAGGTCTTGCCGTCTTTTCTTGCGGCTTTTACATTAAGCATTGCTGCATTATCATACTTGAAGCGAAGTTTCGGAGTATTTGTATATACCAATACAAGTTCTGTGTTATCTGTGTATGGATTTACTTCAACCACAAAATCTGCTTCATCTATAACAACTGTAAATGTGCCTTCATAATCTGCATAACCTGTTTTACCGTCAATTTTGTATGTGATGGTGTAGGTGCCTTCTTCAGTAAGGGAAACCTCATTATATTCCACATCGTTAACTTTGTAGGTGATAGAATTGATTAATTCAGAATCTTTAGGAACAATCTTGAATGTATGAGGATCACCGTCAAAATCAGCACTTGCAGTGTCAACTGATGTTACATCTTCATTGTCAAAGAACTTTTCATATTCGTATCCCTTGAGAAGAATTGTAACGTTGGCAGTTTCGTTTACAAGACCTGCTTTAACTTCTGTTCCGTCAAATGATTCAATGTGTGTGGTAGCACATGGGTTGCCAATTGTAAACTGACCTGTTACCTCTACATCCTGAGCAATTGCCACAAATGTATATTTCTTAACAACAGTTCCGTCATCAAAGACTACTTCATGTCCTTCTGTCCATGCTGAATCGTTAACTGAACCTGTGTTTTCAAGATTTTCATCTGCATGAGGTTTGAAGTAATTTTTGTTCCAGTTGAGTGTCCATGATGTACCTGCGATGTTTTCGCCGTTAACAACAACTTCAATTGTTACTTCTTCACCTTCGTAAAGTTTATCGGTTGAAGCAGTAAGTTCAAGTGAGCGATCTGCCACAACACTGTATGTTCCGTCTGCATTTTTGTATGCCGCAAATGCAGGTTCGATAACGTACTGTGAGGGATTCTGGTCATATGTACCGCCTCTGAGGTCGAGTACTGCATCAGGCTGAGCAGAGAGAGTTAAAAGTTTACCGCCGCTGAATTCTCCGCCGTATACTAAAACCTTTGAACGTTCCTGTACCAAAACTGCTGAACCGCTGTCTGCGGCTGTACCCTTGGGACCGATGAATGTTCCGCCGTAAATAACCGCAGTTGCCACATTTGTGTCTATTTCATCATCACCAATGTTTACGGCATGACGTGTTCCATTTTCGGATCCTGTGTACTTATAGGTACCGCTGTTTATAACAACATTACCATTTTTTGCTCTTACGATGTGTCTTACACCGTCTGCATTTATATCTGTAAGTGTAATATTACCAAATGAAGAAATTGTGTCTTTGCCTGTTGTGTAGTTAATAACAGTACCGTTTTTAATTTCGATTGTTGCATCATAGTCAACATAAATATAGCCTGTTAATGTTTTGCCGTTAAGGTCAAGAACAAGACTTTCTGTTGAACTGAGCAAAGCAAATTTATCAACGGGGGCATTAACTGTGACGTTTTCTGCAGTATCCTCTGTAAGGGTTACTGTGCCTGCACCGTTTGCTGCTTTGATTGCATCATTGATTGATAAGTAATATTCTTTTTCACCGTCTTTTGTTAAATATGCGGGAACTTTAACGGGTTCATTATCGATTATAACATCAACGCCCATTTCAGCAATGTCACCAAGATAGATAACATCTGTTACGGGTGAGCCGTCTGTAACTGTACAGTTTTCTATAACACATTCAACATCATTTGTACCAAAGTCCACATTCATATCAGGATTGAACTGTGTACCTGTGATTTCTGCATCCTGATAGAATCTTAACTGGTTGTAATTACCTGTTTTAAACTCGGTATCTTTAATTGTTACTTTTGTAATTGCTCTTGCAAAACTTGTCCAGCCTGTAATTTCACAGTTGTCAATCACGATATTTCCGTCTTTGCTTCCGTCAAAGTGGATACCGTAGACTGAGCCTGTAATTATGCTGTCTTTGAATGTTACTGTTCCGCCTGTGTAGCATGAACGGAAACCGTTTCCGCCAACCACTTCACAGTCTTCAATAAGAACATCCTTTGCATTTATGTAACCTGCCGATTCGCCGCCGTTGTTAAAGTTAAGACCTTTAACTGTTGCGCCGTTGGCTGTAACATTGAGTTTGCCTTTAAAGTTAACTTCACCTTCGCCAACAACTGTGATGGATTTGTTAACGTTCAATCCGCCTTCATAGTCACCTTCAAAGATAACTACTGTGCTTCCTGCAACGGCTTTTGACATAGCATCTGCAATTGTTTCATATCTGATGCCGTCTGCAGAAGCCTGATATGTGCCTGCAGGAACCAGGAGACCGTTTGTTGTGCCTGTTACGGCTTCAACAACAATGTTGTCATCAACTGTAACACCTTCAACTTCTGTAGCCTCGGGAGCAACACGAACACCGCCTACAATCGCACCGACATTTGTAGCATTGCCTTTTTCAAAGACTACGTCTTTAACTGTGGAACTGTAAATTGTACCGCCTTTGCCTTCTCCGTAGTAGTTACCGATTAAACCGCCAAGTGTGGTTGTTGAAGCATTATCTGCAGCATATTCTTCAGTTGAACTGCATTTGATTATTACGTTTTCAACAACGCATCCGCTTATGTCAGTAGCACGGTCTGTTGTACCGATTAAGCCTCCGACTTTGCGTGTGCCTTCGATTGTAATATTTTTAACTGTGTTATTGCTGTGTGCATTATTTTCACCTGCATGGCCCATAATACCGCCAATATTGTCGCCTTCAAGGTCAGCCTCTTTATATGTTCCCTTGATGTAACTTCCGGTAACGTTTTCACCGTCAACCAGAGAGTTTGTTACGCGCGCATAATATTTACCTGTAATACCGCCCACGTTTGTCAGGCCTTCAATTTTGATTGTGCCTGTAACTTTGCAGTTATCAATGTATGTTGAAGCATATCCCTGACCAACCACTGCACCAACGCAGTCAGTTCCTTTTACACTGACATTGTCAAGGATAAGATTGCTGATTTTTGCTTCAGTTGCATAACCAAAGAAGCCCTGATTGTTTTCGCCTTCAACCTTGAGGTTTGAAATTGTCTTGTCTGCACCGTCAAATGTACCTTTAAAAGGAGCAGATGAAGTACCGATAGGTGTCCATGCATTGTTTTCAAGGTCAATGTCTGCTGTCAGTTTAACAAACTTTCCTTTATAGTCTGTACCTTTATTAACAGAATTTCTGAACCATTCAAGTTCAATTAAATTGCTGATTAAGTAAGGATCTGCTTCATTGCCTTCGCCTTTAATGTCAATTTTTACAACACCATAATAGCCGTTGTCAAGAGAAATCACATAAGTATCCGGAACATGATCATTTTGTGTAATCTGATCAATGGCACTACTTGCGATTTTCACTTCAATAGGCCACTCGGTTGCACCTTCTGTTGCTGTGAGGAAAACTCCGCCTGTAACAGATGCATTTTCTTCAATGGTGATTTTACCTGTATTGGCATTTTTGTTTGGAGACTGTGCCCAGATACCTTTGTTTGCACCTTCAACACTGCCGCCGTTAACTGTGAGAATGTTCTGCGCTTCCACACCGTTAAGGAACTGACGGATACCACGATATACAGACTTAATTGTACCGCCGTTGATGATGGTTTCAGCATAAGTACCTTTTCCGTTTGTGAGGTTGTCAATACCATATGCCATATCTGTGCCGCCAAGGTGTTCAAATGTACCATTTTCAATTACAAGTTTTCCGCCGGGATTGTTTGCAATAACTGCGGAGTAACGGTTCCAGTCGGAATCAATTGTTGCAGTAAGAGTCATTTTACCGTTACCTGTAACGGTAAGTTTATCGCCGTTGTCGATGAGGCTGAAATTCTTGCTGGTTTCATCCTTACCTGTGATTGTCTTTCCGTTAAGGTCAAGAGTTATTTCTTTTGTGTTTCTGATAGTTGTTGAAAGTTCAATATCAGCAACAAGAGTGATTGTGTCGCCGTCTTTTGCATCGCTGAATGCCGATTCAAGAGATGAATAGTAATTTTCACCGATTTTGGCAACCTTACTAATCTTATATGTACCGCCTTCGTATACAACTTTGTGCATTTCATTTGCGGCAGTTACTGTATATCCTTCGCCTGCTTTAAGAGTTGTATCCAAGTCAGAGAGGACATACTTAGCATACTCGCCGTTATACATAGAAGTCATAGCATTTTCGCCCTGGAAAACAAAGGTGTCAACATGTTCTGCTTTTTTGCTGATTGCAATTGAATTGTAGTTTGGAGTATCAAAAGAACAATTCTTTAAGGTGATGGTCTTTGCACCCCAGTTCTGTGTTTGAATACCATAACCTGTCATAGCTGTAGCTGTTACATTTTCAAAATATGAAGTATTGTTATAAAGAATACGTGCAACATAGTTACCGCCTGAGATTTCTACATTCTTAACGGTAATTTCCGAAGTGGTGCTCTTTGCGTAAAGGAGAGACTGATTCTTTACAGTACAATCTTCGATTGTAACACTTTTGATGCCGGCAGTGGTAACAGCGTAATCATTGCCATTTTCAAAGGAACAACCCTTTACAATCAGATTTCCCTGTTGTGACTTGCCGTTATGTATAATGATTCCATTTATAAACTTTACATTCTGAATTGTAACTTTTACATTTCCTGAAACTGTAATCTTACCGGTGTAATTCTTATCTGCACCATCAAGAGTAATGTTCTTGTTGATAGTTACATTTTCTTCTATGTTTGCAGTAAGAACAATTGTGTCATCAGGCTGTGCGGCAGCGATTGCATCTGAAAGAGACTCATAAGTGTCTTCGCCAATCTTTGCCACCGTTTCTTTTTTCTGCGCACTGTATACGCCATCCGCATATACTATCTTGTAGCCATCAATCGTGGTAATATCAAGATTTTCAGGACCTGTAACAGTAGCACCGGTGTTGGTCAGTATAATCTTGGCATCAATTGCTCCGTTTCCGGTAATGGTGAGATTTTCTTCAACCTTTAAGTTCTTTCCGTCTGCAATTTTCAAAGTTTTCTCGTTCAGGTTGAGAGTACCTTTGATTTTTAAATCATTGGAAAGTTCAACATCCGAAAGAAGAGTCAGACCGTTGCTGTATGCAGTGGTGCGGCTTCCCATCTGTGATTGTGTATAATAATATGCATTGTCCTTTGCAACAAAATATGACTTGCCGTCAGTTGTTTGCGCACCTGACATATCAACTGTTGCAACAGAGTCAAATTTAACAGTCTTGCTGTCAAGGTCAAAGACAGTGCCTTCTTCAACTGTCACACCAAGAGCCGATGTGACGCCGGAGCCGTTATCGATATCAATAGCAATTGAGTTTCCAAGTGCTTTGAAACTGTTTTTAACTGTCAGGGTGGAGCCGTTAACAGTCAGAGCAGCATTGCCTTTTGTTGCGTTTATGATGGAGACATTGTCAAACACAACGTTTTGTGCACAGTAGATATTAATACCTGCTGCATTGTTGTTGTTATCCAGAACAATGTCCTTTAAAGTAACGTTATCGGAATTTACGCCGATAAGGTGTGTTTTGTAGGACTTGAGATTGAGTTTTCCGGAAACGGTGAACCATGTTGCGGTTTCATCAGCAATAATGCTGTGTCCGTTACCGTCAATTGTAACAGGCTTGGTAATAACATATTTTCCTGTGAGTTTAATGTCATCTCCGAGCACAATTGTTGCACCCGGTTCTGCTGAATTGATAGCATTTTTAAATTCTTCAAAATTTGTTACTTCTTCTTTATCAGGCTCAGGTGTTGTTATATAGCCATTGAAAGTAGCCTCATCGCCAATAGTTAAATCAGCAGGGGCATTTTTTTCGAGATTAACATTTTCATTAATTATTCCACCTGTGATGCTTACAGCGGAATCTTCGCTCCATGCACCGCCGTCAGTTGAACAGTAAATTCTGGATGTAACATCCTTAAGTTCAGATTCACCGTTTACATAAGCCGCTGCGGTTGTCTTAATTTCACCGTTTGTGATGGATAAAACAGCATTTGCAGTTGCTGTTGAACTTGGATTCTGAACCCAGATTGCACAATAGCCTTCAATGAGACCGCCGTTAATGGTAACGCTGTTCTGATTGGTGGAACTATTGCAGAACTGACGAATCGCACTTGTATTGTAGTTGTACAGATGACCGCCATTGATAACAAGAATTGCATCACCTGTGGTGCTGTTATTATCAATGGGATACTTAGCGTGACCGCGGAGGTTTGCAATTGTAATTTTACCGCCGTTCACAGTAAGAGTGCCGCCATTGGAGATGGTGTAGTTACCCTTGCTGTAAGTAGAGTCAGCAGCACCGGTGTAGTTATAGTTGATTACACCTGTGTCAGGATCGCTGCTGTCGTTAATAGTAAGGTCACCCTTATTTGTGATCATTGCCTCGCCCTGAGTTGTGCTGTTGTAGATCATTTCATGACCGTTGAGGTCGATAATAATGGGGTATTCACTGTCGATCACAACCGGTGCGGTAAACTCATAGTCAGACTCCAGTGTAATTACAGGAGCACCAAGAATAGCTACGTTACCAATCATTTCATAGAAATACTCAGTAAGTTCAATCGCTTCTTCCAAAGTGGTAGCATCCTGAGAAGTCATCACATTACCTACCGTGAAAATAACATCAGGTGCAACAGGAGTAGATTCTTCTAAAGTTAAGTTTTCGCTGTCAACAGTATATTCAGTACCGTCAATCGTTACAATCTTTCCATCGATTAAAGAAGCATAGTCATTATCGACCTGTACTGTACCTTTAGGATTATTGAATGTGTTATCTGTCAAAGTGATACTTTCGCCCTTTGTCAAAACAATAGCATGCTTCTCGGTAATTGTATCAGAGAAGGTTGCGCCGCTCACAGACAGGCTGGAGAAATCATCACTACCTTCAGAATACATCTTGATGCCGCGTACGCCACAAAATTCGCCGCCATTTACGACAACATTTGTGGAATTACCGTATACCCACAAGCTGTAAAGACCGCTTGTTGTATTATTGAAAATACAATCCGTGAATTCATAGGTAGTACCTGCCGCACTTCCGCAAGCAGTAACACCATTGGGGAACGTACATCCTGTGTATGTTACATTACCGCCATTGTAAGTTGAAAAATACTGTGGAAGGAATCCGTCAATATTCTGTCCCGCATTGATATGACTGAGTATAAGCCCAGTATATTCAATAGGATAATTTGTGTAGCGAATGTCGATATAACTAACACCGTCCACACAGATTTCTGCATCATCAGACGCAGCTACAAAACTAAGTTTGGTAATGTTTGAATTGTTAATGCCGAAACCACTTGTTACAATCTTACCATAGATTTCTACATTAACATCACCTGATGCGCTGTTTAATGCGCTGATCATTGCAGATGCGTCTGCACATTCTACGTCGCCAACCTTGGCTACGTATGCAGTTTCTTCAGCAAAAACATTAAAACTCATTGTGCTGAGTACCATTGCAAAACTGAGGACTAAAGCCAAAATTCTTTTAAGTCTCATTATGTTCATCCTTTCTCTTTTTTTGCATTTTGTTGCTGATGCTTCCTTGAAAAGAGCATCAATATATATAAAAGGGATTTCACTTCCCTGATTTTTTTGACCTTGAAGGAATATAACTTTTATACAAACTTCTCATACGCTTTTTCCAATACAGGTATTCCTCACGGCTGCCGCTTCGTTTCATCTCCATTTTTATGTATCTTCTGACGGATATAAACTCCGACATTCCAATAACCGTCTTTATTATCATTACAATGGCTACAATCCCTGCGAGAAAATATAAAATCGGTTTGTAGCCAATCATAATTTCCATGTATCTCAAATATGTCATCTCCGTAATAGTGTTTTATCAAAAGTGTATATCTTACGCTGTCTGTTCACTATCGATATGTCTTATCAAGGTTTGTGACAAAAACGAAAGTTGCATTTTTGACACTTCATAATCATCCCATACAACATAGTCAACAATAATTGAAACAAGCAGATACACGATATGTCTTATGTAATTTATATTGCATTTCAGAATTTCAGAAAAGTTTCGGCAACATTTTTCATATTCCGTCTTATATGTAAGTGCATTTTTTCTGATTTCAGGGCCAAATCTGGGACTTGTGGTTGCCTGAAAAATGAATCTGAACTCTTCCTTACACTTATCAACTTCATCAAGAATACCTTCAAAAAATCCCTTTGGATTTGCAATTTCAGCATTTGCAAATTTAAAAAGTTTTTTGACCGATTCAATTAATCCGTAATTTATTGTGGCATATATTATCTCATCTTTTCCTTTGAACCAATAATACAAACTGCCGGAGGATATATCTACATTTTTGCAGATTTCCCTTATGGATATATTCTCCAATCCATTTTTTACAAAATGGCAAAAAAGCGGGTGCAGTAAATCTTTTTCAAGATTTTTAATCTGTCTTTCCTTCATCTTTAGTTCTCCTTCCCTGATGCAAACATAGTGTAACGAACGTTCCAAACGTCCATAAAAAAATAATCGCAACATAACCGGAGGCTATGCTGCTCAATCACATATATTCTTCTTGGCTACATAATCAAAATTATGTGATATTAAAACTCCTGAATAAATCATACATATCAGGTTAATATTATACGACTTATGTGCCGTGTGTAAATAATGATATCATTATTTTTATTCATTGTCAATAAAAATAATTAATTTATGCAATGAATAATGATGTTATAACAAAAAAGGATAAGCAAAACAAGGCCGAATTGGGAATATTTTACATTCGGTCTTGCATTTATGCAGAATATTACGAATATATACATTTATCTCTGAAAATAAATGTGTTCAAATCGCACTGCATTTTTATTTTTGACACATAATTTTGATTATGTTTTTTTCAACATAATTTTGATTATGTGTATTTTTTTGTCCTTTTTTATAAAATCAGGCTTGCAAGACGCTGAATCTGCTTGCGATGCATATCGCCGGTTTCCATTGTATATATTCTGGTTGTATTTATGCTGGAATGACCTAAAATGTCGGCAAGTCTCACTATATCCTTTTCAAGGGAGTAAAATGTTCTGGCAAACAAATGCCTGAGATTATGAGGAAAAACCTTACCCCTTTCTACACCTGCACTTTCGCACAGCGATTTCATCATTTTCCATATTGCAGAGCGGTCAAGGGGATTGCCGGATTTTGTAACAAAGACGGAACCATGGTGTATGCCTTCCTGCTTTGTATAGCCAAGAAGAACTCTGCATAGTTTATCCGGAATCATTACAAGGCGCATTTTCCCTTTGCATTTTATAACTGTCTGTCTATCCTTAAGTGCCTGTACTGTGATGAATTTCAGTTCGGAAACCCGGATTCCGCAAGAGCATATTGTCTGCATAAGATAATACAGTTTCCGATTGTTCTTTTTTCTGGCAGAAGCCAAAAGGCGTCTATATTCCTCAACACTGAGTTCTTTATCTCTTTGTCTGAAAATCTGCCTTTGAATTTTCAGGATTTTCACCTTCATATCAGGCTGATTACAAAATTCAAAAAAACTGTTTATAGACGAGATTATGGAATTTACAGAAGAAGGCATAAATTTTTCGCAAATATGTTTTTTATAATTCAAAACATCCTTTTTGTAAATCTCTTCGCCTTTGCTCCATAAAAACAGGGTTTTAACGTCCCTTAAGTACTTTTCAATGGTTGCACTTGCTTTCTCTTCGTTAATAAGGTATTGGTGGAACTGCTCAATAAGTTGCTTTGTTATTTTCATAATATACACTCTCCTTTTTTGTATTTTTTGTATTTATTACACATTTTATTAAAAATAGTTAACCGATGTCAAAAAATGTCAAAAAATATGACTGTATAAGCCAATTTTTGAGTTTCCCGACACAATTCCATGTAAGCCGAAAAAGAGTACACACACGCCAAAAGACCTGCTAAAGAAAGTCAAGAGAAATTTTGAAAAGATTTTTAACTTAAATAATAGCATAACAAATAGACCGGCATTGAAAAGTGTCGGTCTAAAATTTATGTAAAAACAATTCTATGCGTTTAAATAAACTTCCTTAACTCTTGAGTAATAAATTCGCAAAAATTTGTTTAATGCTGCAATTTTAGCAACTTTTAAGGGTTTTCCCTCGCTTTCTTTCTTGATTAAATACAGATAGACTGCGTTGTCATTTTGAGGTTGTACTACCTTTAGGGCTTGTATAATTTCATATCCTGTTTTTCTAAGCGATGCAGAACCTCTCTTGGTAATTTTACGGTTACTTGCCCGAAAATCTCCCGATTCGTATGGTGGAGTATCAATTCCTGCATATGCAATTAAAGCTGATGCACTATGAAATCTTCTGACATCTCCAATTTCAGCGATAATACGCGGAGCAAGCACATCGCCCACACCGGACATCTCCCTAACGATAGAAAATTCAGGTAAGGACTTGGCAAGCTCTGTCATTTGTGCTAAAATAGTTGCGAGGGTTGTTTCGACATTGCTGACAGCCTTTGCTGCTTCTAATACTAACATTTTGGTAGATGCAGAATTAGATGGCAGCGTAGGGATACATTCCAATGCATTCGCGTGTAAGCTTTTTGCTTTTGTTTCGTTGGGATGATATCCCTTTTTCTTTGCCCATTTTATGTATTCTAAAACAAATTTGCTTTCGCTCATACTTGTAATAACATCACAATGCCAAAACTTTTCCACAAAATCACATAGTTTGTTTTTGCCCGTTGTTCTGATGTGACCTTTTAACAGTGGCTTGATTCCCGGAAGTGTCCTATCTAATATATCCGTTAAATTAACCTTTGCATTAGCGAGAACTTTTACATAATGAAGATATTGACGACTTAAAATTCGTAATTCGGAATAAATTTCATCCTCAACTGAGTGATTAACAAGATGTCTGTAATTATCGAGGACATATGATGCTAATTTCAACGAATCAGCCTTATCTGTTTTAACTTTTCGTATATCCATTGATGCATATTTCTTAATAATTAAAGGATTAATTACACTTACAAAAATATCATTTTCCTGTAAATACGAAACTATAGGAAAGTGATACACGCTTGTAGACTCAACTACACAATACACTTTGTCGGAAAGTTCCTTAATTATTCTACACAACGAAGAAAGCCCCGTCTCTGTGTTTGCAATTTCAAAGGGAGATTTGATGATTTCGCCATCATCAGATAAAATAGCAACCATACTTTTGGCTTTTGCCACATCAATTCCTACACCAACCATAACAATACCTCCAAAATGATGTTAAAATGGTATCCATTCGCACTTATTACAATTCATCCTGGTTAGTTACACGGGAGCATCTTTGTCCCAACCTGCTTAATCGAATTTACATAATAAGAGAATGGCTGACAGTCTTTATTGCGGATGCGAAATCCAAGGGACTGTACGTCAGACCATTTCATCTCTTATTATAAAAAAATAAGTGCAAGCAATCAACTA
>JAZQJX010000059.1:0-44843 GCA_045541875.1 Clostridia bacterium
GTCTTAATTGCTTGTCGACCAAAATGCGATGCATTTCGGTACCCGACTGCGCACCTTTTTGCTACAAAACAGTCACCCGGACTGTTTTGTTTAACGCAAAAACCCCCTCGGTGTTCGAATCCCTTTTATTGTTTCAAAACAAAAAGAGACATCCTTTCGGACATCTCTCTTTGTTTTGAAGGAGAGGAAGGGATTCGAACCCTCGAAACGGTTTAAGCCGTTTACAGCATTTCCAATGCTGCGCCTTCAACCAGCTCAGCCACCTCTCCAAGCGACCTTGTTATTATATCAACAAATTAAGAATCTGTCAAGCCTTTTTTGAAAAATATTTGCGGTTTTTCTTATTATATGTTATAATGAATTAAATATCAAATCATATTGGTATAAGCGCGTATACAGACAGTTAATTATTATGACTCAGAGCCGGATAAACTGCTCAGTAACAAAATTTTTGAAAGGTGGACAAAATATGACAGGACTTGTTGTAGAAGGCGGTGCAAATCGTACATATTATTCCATAGGCGTCATGGATGCATTCATAGATCTCGGCATAAAAGTTGACTTTTTTGTTGGAGTATCAGCAGGAATAGCAAATGGAACATCATACATATCCGGTCAAAAGGGTAGAGCCCTTGAACTCGGCATAAAATATGTGCCCGACACGCGCTACATGGGATTTAAATATTTCTTTAAAAAAGGAAACGGAAGTTATTATAACAGAGATTTTATTTTTAATTCCATTCCCAATGAACTTGTTCCCTTTGACTATGATTCATTTGACAGGTTTTCAGGCGAAGTATATGCTGTTGTGACAAATCTTTTCACAGGTAAACCTGAATATATGAGAGTCAATTCAGATGATAAAGAATGGAATCTGATTCAGGCAAGTTGCGCCCTTCCGTTTATGTTTAAACCCATAAAGATTTCAGACGGGCTTTACTTTGACGGCGGATGCTCAGATCCTCTTCCTGTGGAATTTGCATATAAAAAAGGCTGTGACAAAGTCATATCAATTCTCACAAGAGAAAAAGAATATGAGAAGAAAACAGAAACAGATGTTGCCCTTTCGTCATTTCTCTACAGAAAAAACAAAGAATTTGCAAATGCTCTTAAAAACAGGAGCGAAGTGTATAATAACAGTAAAAATTATATTTTTCAAAAAGAAAAAGAGGGGACAGCATTCATCTTTTCACCCAAATGCACCAAAGACTGGAAAAGAACCGAAAAATCACCCGACAAACTTCGCCAGATGTATGATGAAGGCTATAAAGATGCTGTTGAACGTTTTGATGAATTAAAAAGTTTTTTAAATTCCTGAGTTTTATTTTCTTGGGATTATGTAAACCAAATAACATAGATTCATAAAATATAATATAAAAATCAACATTTTTTCCACAAAAATAATCCCTAATATAGGGTTATACACCGATTTATCCACTTTATCCACATTTCACAAGATGGTCTGTAATATTTAAAATGTAAACCAAATCAAATTTTTCAGAAGATAAAAATCAGTTTTGATGATTAATAAAAATGGAGGCAATATGAATATTGAATTACCCCTCACAAATGAAAAAATAAAAAATCTTAAAGCAGGAGATAACATAACCATAACAGGAAAAATCTATACCGCTCGCGATGCAGCACACAAAAGAATGACAGATACCTTAAAAAATGGTGAAAAACTTCCTTTTGATATAGATGGTTCAACCATATACTATGTGGGTCCCTGTCCTGCAAAACCCGGAGAAATCATAGGTTCATGCGGTCCCACAACAAGTTACCGTATGGATGCATACGCTCCCGAACTTATAAAACTCGGTCTCAAAGGAATGATTGGTAAAGGTCTTCGCTCGGATGAAGTTAAAAAGGCGTGTGTCAAATATGGCTGTGTCTATTTTGGTGCCATTGGAGGCGCAGGAGCACTTCTTTCACGATGTGTTAAAAAGTCCGAAATCATAGCATATGATGATCTTGGAACAGAAGCCATCAGATGTCTTGAGGTTGAAAATTTTCCTGTCACAGTCATAATTGACGTTTGCGGAAACGATTTGTATGAAATTGGCAAAAAGATGTTCAGAAAATAAATAAGTTTATGTATGCTATGTATTGATTTTTTTTGGTGTAAAGTGTATAATAACATCATAGACATTTGAAAGGAGATGTAAATATGGCATCTGTAACAAAAGACACAATCATTATGGACGTGCTTAGAATGGATGAGGGCACAGCACCTTTCTTTCTTGAAATCGGAATGCACTGCCACGGTTGTCCTTCAGCAAGCGGTGAAAGCATTGAACAGGCGTGTGCAGTACACGGCGTAGATGCTGATGAACTTGTTGAGAAACTCAACGAATATCTTGCAGATAAATAAGAACTTAAAAGAATGTGAAACATCCCACAAGTTTGAAGTGATGGTTTTACATTCTTTTTTTGTGCTTTAAATTGTTTTTACAATCAGAAAGTGCTATTGCATAAAGCACACTGTAAACATGATTTTGCCGATAAATAAGATGTTGATTTTAGTCTGTTATTAATATATAATATAATCAGATATAATAAAATCAACTGAACATATGAATGGAGAAAAGCATATGGCATGGTATGATGAGGCAATATTTTATCATATATATCCCCTTGGAATGACAGGCGCACCAAAGCAGAATGATTACGGTGAGATAAACCACAGATTAAATTCCCTGATTCCGTTCATCTCACACATACAAAAACTTGGCTGTAATGCCATCTATATCGGACCTCTTTTTGAATCTGTGGGACACGGATACGAAACAACAGATTACAAAAAACTCGATACAAGACTTGGCACAAATGAAGATTTGAAAAACTTTGTAGCCTGCTGTCATAAACAAGGCATAAAAGTGGTTTTAGACGGTGTATTTAATCATACAGGCAGAGATTTCTTTGCTTTCCGTGACATCAGGCAAAACAGAGAAAATTCAAGATATAAAGACTGGTACTGCAATGTAAACTTTTATGGTAACAACGAATATAATGATGGATTTTCCTATGATAACTGGGGCGGATACAACCTCCTTGCAAAATTAAATCAGCATAATACGGAGGTCAGAGAGTATATTTGCGAAGTAATTCGTTTTTGGGTAAAAGAATTTGACATAGACGGTATTCGCCTCGATGCTGCCGATGTTCTGGATTTTGACTATATGCAGATTCTGAGACAGACTGCCAATGATGTGAAGCCTGATTTCTGGCTTATGGGTGAAGTTATTCACGGAGACTATAACAGATGGGTGAACTCAAACACGTTGCACTCTGTCACAAATTATCATCTGCACAAGGCATTGTATTCAGGGCACAATGACCACAACTATTTTGAAATTGCCCATACCGTAAAGAGATTGTATGAAATGGGTGGGAATAGTCCCGATGGGTTTAAATTATATAACTTTGTGGATAATCACGATGTGGAACGTATTTACACAAAACTTAACAAGAAAAGCCACTTCACACCCGTTCACATACTTCTGTACACTCTTCCCGGAATTCCATCGGTTTACTATGGTTCAGAGTTTGGTATTGAGGGACAAAAGCAATATGGTTCTGACGATTCATTGAGACCTGCAGTTTCATATGATGAATATGTTAACTATACCTCGAATAATCATTTGACAAATCTTATTTCTTCACTTGGAAAAATACGCCAAGAGACAAAAGCATTGTCATATGGAGATTATAAAGAACTTTATCTTTCAAACTGTCAGTATGCATTTTCAAGAGAGTATGACGGGCAATCTGTTATTGTAACTGTCAATAACAGTGATGATGATTTTGTGATGAATCTCCGCTCTTGTAACGAAAAAGGGTATATCGGTGGACTTTTTGGAGAAAAGATACCATCAGAAGACGGGCGTATCTCTTTAACTATGAAGGCAAATTCCGGTGAAATATGGTTGCCACTTTGCAGGGCGGACGATTGCGTACAATTTGAAACGTCAAAAGTTGAAGAAAATAAAAAAAGTATGGCGGATTGCGTGAAAACGACAGAAATCGAAAATTATGAAAGCGAAAAAGAAATTGCCAAACCACAAGAAAATCATAACATAAAACCTGATAAGACATATGAAGAAATGACAGTAGAAGAACTTCAGGAAGCAATACTTGAAAAAATGAAACGCAACGGACCTGTTACTGAGCAGATGAAAAAAGATGTTTCTGATAACATCTATCATGATTCGCTGGTAACTTGGGTGAAGAGTTTTAACTGAGTATATGTTTTTGTCCCGACTTGATGTGATTTACGTCGAATTTTACGAAAAGGAGTAGTGAAATGCGAAGAATAATAAGAAATTTGTCATCAATACAAATAATTATGTTTGCTTTTTTATCGGCAATTATAATTGGAAGTATTCTTTTAAGTATGCCTGTAAGTTCGGTAAACGGAAAGAGCGTGCCTTATGTTGATGCACTTTTTACTGCCACAACAGCCACTTGTGTCACAGGTCTTGTAACTGTTCCGACCATGTCAACATGGAGCGTTTTTGGGCAGATTGTAATATTGCTTCTTATCCAAATTGGTGGTTTGGGTGTTATAACGGTTGCTGCGGGTATGATGATGATTTTGAAACGTAAAATTAATATAAATGACAGAATTATAATCAGCGATTCGTTCAATTTGAACTCTATCGGAGGAATAGTTAAGTTTGTAAAAAAAGTAATATTGTTGACCTTTATAATAGAATTGGCAGGGGCATTGTTGTATATGATAGTTTTTGTTCCTGAGTTTGGCGTTAAAGGAATATGGGTGTCAGTTTTCACTTCCGTATCTGCTTTTTGCAATGCGGGTATAGATATAATTTCAGAAAACAGTTTGTGCGCATATACACTTAACCCGATAATTAATATAACAACTATTATGCTTATTATTTTGGGCGGTATCGGGTTTGTTGTGCTATTTGATTTGATTGGGTTGGGAGAAAACAAAAAACGCAAAGGTTTAAAATTTTTATCTCTGCATAGTAAAATTGCAATTTCGCTTACGGTATTTTTAATACTTTTTGGTACATTTTTGATTTTTGTTTTTGAATATAACAATCCGGATACTTTGGGCGGATATACATTTTTCGAAAAGATTCTGGTAGCCTTGTTTCAATCAGTTACTTTAAGAACGGCGGGCTTTGCCTCAATTGCTCAGGAATGTATTACGGATGCATCTGCATTTGTATCAATTCTTCTTATGTTTATTGGCGGTTCGCCGTCAGGAACAGCCGGAGGAATAAAGACAGTTACCTTTTTCGTTTTGCTTGTAAGTACATTCTCAGTTATAAAAAATAAAAGAACAGTAGATGTGTTTAACAGACAAATTTCAGCAGAAATTCTAAAACGTTCTGTTGCTGTCTTTGCGGTTTCGTTATTGACTGTTATAGGTTCAACTATTTTACTTATAATTTTTAATGGCGGAGAATTTATGGATATACTATATGAAACGGTGAGTGCGACGGCAACTGTTGGATTGAGTCGGAATTATACAAGCAGTTTAAATACAATTGGTAAAATTATTATTACATTAACAATGTATCTTGGAAGAGTAGGTCCTGTTTCTCTGGCTTTTGCATTTAGCGTAAATAAAAGCAAAGAAAATTTGATTGAAAATCCTGTTGAAGAAATAAGTGTGGGATGAGGAGGCTTTTGTATGAGTAAAAGTTATGCAGTTTTTGGACTTGGCAGATATGGAAGAGCAGTTGTAAAAGAGTTGTTGAATAATGGGGCAGAGGTTTTGGCTGTAGATCGGGACAGAAGAATTGTGGATGAATTAGTAGGAGAAATTCCTGTATGCAAATGTGCAGATATAACTGAGCCGGGTGTGATAGAACAACTTGGTATATCGGATATAGATGTTGTTGTTATTTCTATGGCAAAAAGTTTTGAGGCAAGCATTATGGCAACTATGCTTTGCAAAGAAGTTTGTGTCAAAAAAGTCATTGTAAAGTGCTCTGATGAATCACAGTGCAGGGTTATGAAAAAAATTGGAGCAGACGAGGTTATTTTGCCTGAAACAGAATCCGGAACACGACTTGCTAAAAATATCCTTAGTTCCGGATTTATAGATATTGCTGATATAACTGATAGTATTTCAATTCTGGAAATAGATATAAAAACTGAATGGGTAGGTAAAACATTAAAAGAACTTGATTTAAGAAAAAAATATAACATAAATATAATCGCTTTTAAAAATAACAGCGATGTAGTTTTGGCAAATCCCGATATTGTTATTGAGGATAGTATGAAAATGATAGTAATGACTGATAAAAAAGGCGTGGATTTCCTTAAATAGTACATCAAATAAAGAACACTGTTCTTCTGATTTGGCAATAGTAGAAATGTTAAAAAATTATATTATAAAATACTTTAGTTATGAGGTGAAACATGACAGTATCACGAAAACTTGATAAAATTTATGACTACATAAAATCAAAAGGGTATGATTATGAGAAAAGTGCAATCGAAAGTTTGTATCTTTCATTAAAGACATTTCCCATGGTTCTCTTAGGTGGTGCAAGCGGTAGCGGAAAGACATCTCTTGCAAGACTTTTTGCAAATGCCTGCGGAGCAAATAATGAAAACGGAAGATTTAAAACGGTTTCTGTATCATCTGACTGGAACTGTCCAAAAAGACTGCTTGGCTATGTGAACGATGAGGGGAAATTTGTCCCGGGGCTCATAACTGACTATATTCAGACTGCATCAAAGGACAAAGAGTTTCCATATTTTCTTTGCCTTGATGAAATCAATCTTTCAAGACCTGAACACTATATGAGTCCGATTCTTACCTCCCTTGAAACAAGAAGATTTAATGAAGAGGGAGAAATTGTCACAGATCCTCTCATGGATGACGGGAGTTTCGGAAGTGACATTTCTGCTAAATACAGTTATTCAGGAATATCAATTCCCGACAATCTGTACATAATAGGAACTCTGAATTTCGATGATGTTTCATACACCCTCACACCAAAAATCACAGACAGAGTGTTCATAATAGAATTGAAACCTGTTTCTCTTAAAGCGGATTTCTTTGATGAGCAGCATTTTAGTGTTGAGCCGCTTGACATAGACAACACATTTCTTAAATCAGAATATATAAATCTTGCCGATTGCAGAGAAGACATTGAGTTTTTAAAAGACTATTCAGTGTTTTGGGATAACTTTAATAACATCATAATTCACGACAGCGTAAAGGTTAGTCTTCGGGCAAGAAATCTCATGCTTTTCTATGTGGCATATAACAGAAAATACAAACTGTCAGATACAGACACGGTAACAGATACTTTGATTTTAAATAAGATTCTGCCGCGGATAAACGGCGTCAGCGCTTATGTTGAAAATACTCTTAAGGCACTGTTTTTAACATGTATGTCGACAGGCGGTGTCGGAAGCGAGGAATATGCACAAAACTCATCTAATATGCAAGCCGCAATTACAAACCGAAGATGCCGATATCCTAAAAGCGCACTAAAAATTATGCATATGGTAAGGAAATATGAAGAAGATGGATACACAGGTTCATGGTTCTGAACATAATGGAATAAATCAAAATTATTTAAAATTGATGTCAGATTCAGTTGTTGATTTCACAGATGAAGTAAGCAGACAATATGTTATTAAAAATAGAGGTTGCCGTGAGGAATTGTCTTCCGTATTGTTTATGCTTGTCAGTTGCAGGTGCAGACTTTTAAAACTAAAATCAACAATACAACGGCGTATTGATAATGATATAGTTATAAACCTTGTAAAGATTCTTAACAAAATTATCATCAGCAAATGCTTTGAGGGCATATATGTTCATGAAGGCATCACAGAATTGCAGATGCTTGTCATGAAAAATACTTTTCTTGCAAAGATAAGAAAGAAATATCACTTATGCATAAATAACATTAAAAACTGTTGTCATACTTTTGGAGCATTATCTGATATCAGAGATATTATATGGACAAATGATGAGGTTTTGATAGGCACACTCAGAAATCGTGAGCAACTCGAAATAATTCTCAAAAACAATTTTTATCACATTCCCGAAACAATGATTCCTGATGATAAAAATAACTTTTCGTATATTGCAATATATCAGTCAAAAAACCTTTTCGGAAAAGAGGCCGGAATTAAGTATTTTGGTAAAATTGTATCATCAGAGCGGGTGAAGAGAAAAGATATAACACAAATCCCGTCAGATTCAGATGATATATACCTGAAGTTCTATGTTGACACGTGGAATAATCTCGGAAGTCTCATTACACCGGGACATGGAGGTATGCTTGTAGGATTTACAAATCTTTATATGCTTCTTCGTGCCAATGTGATGGATGAACTGTATTTCAAATGTGAACAGGAGTTTAAACTTTACCGGTCAATCAAAACATCGGTTCAAAAAGGATATGACAAAGTTGCAACAACATATAACGGATGTGTGATAGCCATTAACGGCGGTAATATATCAGTATATAAAGACAGAAGAATGATGTATAACATTACCGTCAGAGACTATATGAAGAATCAGGTGTCCGTGTTTAATTCAATTATAAAGATATGTAAAAGAGAATTAAAATGCAATGACTCAGACAAGCATACTTTAAACAAATTATAAATGAAAAAAGGATAACAAAAAGGAATTTTTAGCAGTTCCGTTTTTGTTACTGTTTGTCAGACCGGATTCATTTTCAGAAATTGTGTTGGGGAAATGCCTGACAATTTTTTGAATACTTTAGAAAAATGATATACATCGCAATAACCAAGTTCAGATGCAATTTCAGTCACGGAAAAACATCTGCTTATGAGCATTTCTTTTGCGTTTTTCACCCTCAAAAGATCTCTGTATTCGTTTATGGTATAGCCGGTATCTTTTAAAAATCTTGACCTCAGATAGGAAAGGGACAAATTGCAATATTTTGCAATTTCTTCTCCTGAAAAATTCCTTTTGAAGTTTTCGTGGATATACTCTGTTGCCACATCTGTGACGCTGCCGTAAGAGTGGTTTTTCATTTCTTTTTTGATAACTCCAAGATAAAATTCCAAAAGCATAATTCTGCATTTTGTATATGAGTCCCAGGAATGTGTCTGCCAAACGTTGCAGATTTCCTTCAGTGATTCAATCTGATTTTTACTGCATTTAATCATATAAGGCAATGAAACCGGAAAATCATCACCGTCAAATGAAAGGTCATATCCTGACGTAATATATGAGCAGGGAGATGAAAAATGAAACTCATAACTATCTTCTTTTCTTACAAGAATCATATCTCCTTCGCCTATGGGATACTGATTTTTGTGTCTGTCTATGGTGATTCCCTGTCCTTTTGTTATCAGCACAAAACCGTCAAATGGCCTTTTTATGCTTTTGAAATGAAAACTTCCCGTTTCTTCTTTGTGAACTATTGTGTAAATCTTTCTTACATCCAATCCCGAAAAAGCGTTCACAACCATCACTCCAACCAAAAACTATTATACAAGAAAATAATATCACACCCTTTGCTTTTTCGCAATATTATATATTTAAAAAAGTTGTTTTATACAAATATGGCATACATTCATACATTGAATATATGCCATATGTTTTTTATAATTAAACTATAAAAATATATGGAGTGAAAGATATGATAAAATTTGAAAAACTGAAAATGAGCGCCGCATCAATGGGAGAATTGAATCCTCTGCCCGACATAAGTGATGCAGGATATATTCACGCAAAATATAACACCACAGAAAAAGTGACGCCTGATGAGGCAAAATATATCGGAGCAGGAAGAATTCACACCCTTCTTCCATATCTTTCTCAGGACGGATATGACAGAAATAAAAAAGAAAAAACATTTGAAACCGCTGTTCTTGAAAATGACCACCTAAAGGCGGTTTTCATTCCTGAACTTGGCGGAAGACTCTGGTCGGTTTTTGACAAGAAAAAAGGGAAAGACCTTCTCTATGTCAACCCCGTTTTTCAACCATGTAACCTTGCTCTGAGAAACGCATGGTTTAGCGGAGGAGTAGAATTCAATGTGGGAATAAGAGGGCACAATCCCCTCACTTGCTCGCCTCTTTGGTGCGCAGTTGATAAATATGAAAACGGCGAAGTTTTGCGCCTTTGGGAATTTGAAAGAAAAAGAGGCGTCACCTATAGCATAAGTGCATATCTTCCCGATGACTCCGAAGTCCTGTACATAAAATGTAAGATAGAAAACAAAGACAAAGAGACTAAAGATATGTACTGGTGGTCAAACATTGCAGTACCCGAAGAGAAAGGAACACGCATAATCACACCATCGAATGAATGTTTTTTGACACACTATCACGGCAATGACGGCTATCTCATAGACAAGGTTCCCGTTCCTGAATATGACGGAAAAGACATAAGTTATCCCCAAAACATTGCAGTTTCGAGAGATTTTTTCTACAAAATCCCTGAAGAGGAATACAAATGGATAGCATCACCTGATAAAGACGGTTTTGGTCTTTTGCAGTGTTCCACAAAAAATCTTTTTGGCAGAAAACTTTTTGTCTGGGGCATGGGAAGAGGTGGAAGACATTGGAACGAATGGCTGTCCGAAGAAGATTCTGCCTATGTTGAAATTCAGGCAGGTCTTGCAAACACACAGTTTGAACTCATTCCCATGGAGGGAGAAACTTCATGGGAATGGATTGAGGCATACACCTCTTTGGATGTTGAAAAAGATAAGGTTCACACCGGATATGAAAAAGCGGTTGAAAGCGTAACAGAGTATATGCTTTCAAAAGTCGGAAACCCAAATGAAATGACATTTCCCGATGAAAGAAAAAGAATTTCCACAAAAACCATTTTCAAAGGCTCGGACTGGGGCGCACTTGAAGAGATGGCAAGAGGGGAGAAGATAAGCGATATCTGTGACTTTGAAAAATCTGATGATGAAGAAACAAAGGTGTGGACAAATCTTCTTATCACAAACACATTTCCCGCTCCACCTGTCACAGATGATATAAAAAGTTATGTAAAGGGGAAATTCTGGCTTGAAAAACTTCAGAATCTTTCTGATAAAAACTGGTTCTCCCATTTCCACGAAGGAATTATAAAATATGAAATGGGTGATAAAAAAGGTGCAAAAGAATCCTTTGAAAAATCCATTGAGTTAAAGAAAAACCCCTGGGCATATTCAGGACTTTCTCTTTTATATAAATCCTTTGAAAAAGATTTCCCGAAGGCAACTGAATGCATACTTTCAGCCCTTAATCTTAAATGGGACAGCATTTCAATTTTAAAAGAAACCGCATCACAACTCACCTCATACGGAAGAGATCAGAAATGGCTTGAAATTTATGACAGTTTGAGCCCTCAATACAAGGAAAACTGCAGACTTAAAATGTATGCAGCAATTGCATATCTTCACCATGATATGTTAAAGGAATCCTCCGAAATCATAAACGAAAACTTTGTTATGAGTGATATCCGAGAAGGAGAACTTTCGGTTTCTCACTATTGGTTTGAACTCTATAGAAAAATCTATGCAAAGGAAACGGGAACAGTATATGATCCCACAGACAAAGAATTTTGCAAAAAAGCAGATGAAAAATATCCTCTTCCGGAATCCCTTGATTTCAGAATGAATAGTTAAGGAGGCAAAAATGAGAATTCCAAAACCTTTTTTACCTGTAAAAATAACAACGGAAGATCTTTATCATAAGGTCGATGTTGTAGGAAGAACCTACACTTTCGGTCCTGACGGAATGATACATTCCATAAAAAGCCTTGGTTGTGAACTTCTGGCATCACCCATGAGAATCGTAATGAAAGAAGACGGGAAAGATGCTGTCTTCAATGACGACTACAAAAGCAATGAAAGCGAAAGCTTCATTCAGTCAAGAAATGAAGAAAATGCTGTTGTTTGCGGATGCAAACAGTCTGAAAGATTTATAGTTGATTTTACAAACACCATTAACTATGACGGAAACATAGATATCGATATTAAATTCATGACAAAAGGCCTTACCGTAGCCCAGGTTCTCGGCGTGAATGATATGGAACCTCTGAAATATAAACTTGACAATCTGTGGCTCGAAATACCTTTGAAAAAAGAAGTTTGTTCTCTCTATCATTTTTTCAGACGCAATGACGGAGAAATATATTTTTCAGACGGAACCGTAAAAGAACAAACTCTCACATCTGCAAGCGGAGCTTTGCCCGAAAAGGACTTTCACGTTCCGTTCCGTCCTCTTTTCTGGCTTGGAAATGAAGATATGGGATTTGGCTGGTCTGCTGAAAGTTGTCGTAACTGGCAAACAGATGATGAAAAAAATGCCATAGAAATCGTTCACGGGGATGATTGTGTCATAATGAGAATTCATCTTCTTGACTCTCATCCCGTAAATTGGCAGGGGGATTTAACAAAGGGACCTCACGAATTTTATCCCATATCCTTCAACTTTTCAGTTCTTGCAACACCTGTAAAACCATTCCCCGAAAATCCATATCTTCATAATGCTTTCCATCTTGACTGCGGAAAGAAAATCAAAGGAAATTACGGAGAGTTTTTGAGTGATAATAACCATTTTGAAAAACTTAAGCAAATGGGTGTTACCACTCTCATACTTCACGAAAAATGGAACAAATCCCAGAACTGGTTTGAACTTTCTGAATTCACGGCAAATCAACTGAGATTTATAGTTGAAAAATGCCACTCAATGGGTATAAAAGTTATGCCGTATTTTGGTTATGAAATTTCCACAATGAGCAGAGTCTGGAATGAACTTTCAGACAAAGTGATATGCAAAAAACAAGACGGAAAAAATGATGGTGGTTGGTGGCGAGTACCGTTCCAGAGAGCATATATTGCTTGTCAGGCAAGTGAGTATTCGGACCTTTATGCAGACGGCGTAATAAAACTTATTGACGAATTTAACCTTGACGGCATCTATCTTGACGGTCCTGCCTACCCATGGCCTTGCTTCAGCCTTGATCACGGATGCGGATGGTACAATGAAAAAGGTGAACTTTGCCCGACATACCCCTTAAAATCCATTAGAAAACTTTTCCAAAAACTCTATGTTGCCGTAAAAGAAAGAGGCGGAATGATAAGCGTTCATTCTTCGGGAGTAGTAAACTTTACTGCCCTTGGATTCATAGATCAGAACTGGTTTGGTGAAAATCTTCAGTCAGACTTTATGAAAGGCATCAGAAAAGATGTTGAACTTGACTATTTCCGAGCAGAATATTCAGGCAGGAACATGGGTGTTCCAACTGAATTTATAGCCTATGAAAACCGCCCTGTGTGGACATTTGAAAATGCACTTTCATGTTCCATTCTTCACGGAATACTTCCAAGACCCAATGACATTGACCATCCTCTCGAACTTATGAGCGGTGTTTGGAAAATTTTTGACTCTTTCCCCATTGAAAAGTCAGAGTGGAAGCCCTATTGGAACAATAGCGTTCAGACGGGAAATGAAAAGGTGAAGGTAAGTTATTATAAATATAAAACTCTTTCAGATGAAGACACACTTCTTGCATTTGTAGTCAACATTTCACCCGACCTTCAAAAAGATGTTCACATATCCTTTGAAGAAAATGTCAATATGGCAAAAGATATGACAACAGGACAAGATTCAGGCTTTTCTTTTGACCTTGAACCCTATGGTTATAAAATTATGTATATCAGATAATGAGGTAATCGCATGAAAATTATAAATCTCACGCATTCTGATTATGACGAAGTGTTAAACCTCTTAAATGATGTTTTTACCATTCAGAACAAAAGAGAAATGGACTTTGAAAAAGAGATGCCAAAGATTTTTAGAAAAAGCAGCGAAAATATCAAAAATCACTATGGCATAAAAGAGAATGAAAAACTTGTGGCAGTTCTTGGCATATATCCCTTTGATGTAGAAATTATGAGTCAAAAATTCAAGTTTGCAACTGTGGGAAACATTGCAACTCATCCTGATTTTTGCAGGCAAGGATATATGAATTCTCTTATGAACTTTGCAATGGATGAACTTGAAAAAAGAGGATATGATGCTTCAAGACTTGGAGGATTAAGACACAGATACAAAAGATTCGGATATGAAGTGTGCGGACAAAAATATTCTTTTGAATTTGCAAGCAGTGCAAGTGTCAAAGACATATCAGAAGAAATACGTTTTAAAAAACTTACCTCAGGTGATAAGAATGAAATCACTTTTTGTATGAATCTCAACAAAGAATCAGAGTTTTTTGTAAAGAGAGAAAACCCCAATGGTGAAAAAAGCGTATACGATACTCTTACAACATGGCAAAATACCCCCTATATGGCATATTCAAAAGACGGTGAAATGATTGGGTACATATGCACTATGCCTGATAAAACCACAATTTCAGAGATAAAGGCAAGAGATGTTGAATCCTATAAAAACATTATTTTCTCACATCAGAAAATGATGGGAACAAATATAAGTTTTTCACTTCCCGCCTATGAAAGAGAAACAGTTTCATATTTTTCGTCTGTTGCAGACAAAGTTTTGTGCACCAATCCCTGCAACTTTAAAATAATTAATTTTGAAAAGATTACGGATGCATTGATGAAACTGAAACTAAAACATTTTACAAATCTATGCGAGGGAAGTGCTGTAGTGGGCATAAAAGATTACGGAAATATCGAACTTTTCTATGACGGATGTGATGCGGGTGCCAGAAAAACCGATAAAACTCCTTTTGTAACTTTAGAAAACCTTGATGCTCACAGATACCTTTTCGGCCCCGTGATTAGCGAAATGACTGCCCAAATAAATCCTTTTTTGTCATCCTGGCTTCCTCTTCCTCTTTCCTGGAGCGTACTTGACAGTATGTGAACATATCAGAATTTTTAAATTAAACACCATCGTGAAATTTTCTCATTTCGCGATGGTGTTTAATTTGATGAAATAAAAACAGTTTGGACAATTATCATGCAATTTTCGGATAGTGACACAATTATGGTTTTGTGATATGATAAAAACAAAAAATGACTTATTTGAACAATTCTTTGACGTTTTTTTACTTGAAAACACACGAAAATATGCTATAATCATTTTGTATAAATTGCTTTCAAAGATAAAAAAGGTCATGAAAAAATCCGGAAGGAAGATATTGCAATGATGAAAATAGTTGAAAAAATTGTAGAAAAACAAAATTCAAACTCAACATGTCCCGGAGTAACTGTTGCCTTTTTGGGTGACAGCGTAACCCAAGGGTGTTTTGAAATCTATAAAAAAACTGAAACACAAATAGAAACTGTTTTTGACAAGGAAAGTGCATATCATAAGTACTTTGCAAGAATCTTTTCTGTTCTTTGTCCAAATGTGCCTGTGAATATTATCAACGCAGGAATATCGGGCGGAACTGCCCCCCATGCTTTGGAACGCCTCGAAAGAGATGTTCTCCGATACTCACCTGACCTTGTGGTTGTGTGTTTCGGACTCAATGATTCAAGTTTTGGTATGGAAAAAATAAATGACTATACCGAAAGCCTTGAAAAAATCTTTGATAAAATCAAAGAATCGGGATCAGAACTTATCTTCATGACACCCAACATGAAATGTACAAAAGTAAGTTGTCATGTAACAGACGAACTTTCAAGAGAAATTGCCGAAAATCAGGCAAAAGGTCAGAATGAGGGTGTTATGGATAAATATATTGAATCCGCTCTTGAAATCTGCAAAGAAAAAGGAATCACAGTATGTGATTGCTACAAAAAGTGGAAACGCCTTGATGAATGCGGAATAGATGTGACAGAACTTATGGCAAATAAAATCAATCATCCCTCAAGAGATATGAACTGGCTATTTGCATATTCTCTTGTTGAAACAATTTTTGAAGCCTGAAGGCAATTTGCAAAAGGAGACTAACTATGATTTTTGAAAATGCATTATTTATAAAGCCGGATGTGCCCTTTGAACATGAATTTTCCTTGGAAAACTATGCACCCATGTTCAGAAAAACTTTTACTCTTGATTCTACAGAGGATGCCAAACTATTTGTTTGCGGACTAGGTTATGCCTATTACTATATAAATGGGAAGAACATTACCAAAGATCTTTTCATAGCTCCCGTAAGTGACTATAACAAAACTCTGTGGTATAACACATATGATGTGTCCTCACTTCTTAAAGAGGGCGAAAATACAATTGCCGTAATTTGTGGAAACGGATTCTATAATGAAACCGTGGAAACTCCATGGATTTATAACAAGGCAGTTTGGAGAGATGTGCCGAAATTCATTCTGAACCTTGAGGTTGGGGGAGAGACAAAACTTGTTTCTGATTCAAGTTGGAAATGTCAGCCAAAGAGTGCAACCGTGTTTAATCAGTTAAGACTCGGTGAATATTTTGATGCAAATCTCTATGATGAAACATGGAAAGATGAAAACTTTGATGATTCAACATGGGAAATGGCAAAAGTTGACGAAAACCCACCAAAAGGCGTTTTCAGACTTTGCCCCTGCGAACCCATCAGGGAGTGCGAAATCTACACGCCAAAATCCGTATGGCAAACCAAAAGCGGAACCTATATTTTTGATCTTGGTCAAAATATTTCGGGTTACATCAACATTTCTGTAAAAGGTGAAAAAGGCGATGTGATAACAATCCGCTATGCAGAAGTGATAAACGAAGAAAAAGAACTTGAATATTACGGAATGGATACCTACTATTGCAAAAAGGGTGAAAAATTCCAAACTGATAAAATCATCTGCTCAGGGAAAGACTTTAACTGGTCACCAAAATTTGCATATCATGGTTTCAGATACATTGAAGTCAGCGGTATAAGAGATATTGAATCTGTTGACGTGAAAGGCATATTTGTTCATCAGGATATTGAAAGAAGAACAACCTTTGAATGTTCCGATAAGTATCTGACACATCTTTTCAATTGCGGTGTGATGTCGTCATGGTCAAATATGTTCTACATGCTCACCGATTGTCCCACAAGAGAAAAACTCGGATGGACAAATGATGCACAAAGTTCCATGGAACAGATGATGTGTAACTTCAAAATTGAAAAACTTGTTGAAAAATGGCTTCAGGACATTAAAGATGCAATGCGTCCTGACGGAATGCTTCCGGGAACAATTCCCACAGCCGGTTGGGGATATCACTGGGGCAACGGACCGGTGTCAGACGGAATTCTTTTTGAAATCCCCTACAGAGTATATCTTCACACAAAAGATTCGTCACTTCTCACAGGCAGCCTTGAATATTTCAGAAGATATCTTAAGATGTTAAAAGATAACAAAAATGAAGACGGACTTGTGGAATTCGGTCTTGACGACTGGGCAGCACCGGGGAATATTCATGTTGTTGAGACGGGGTTTATAAATGCTGTTTTGGAATATAACTTCCTCAAAATAACTCATCTTGCATCAAGTCTTGCAGGTGAGGAAAATTCCGGAGTGTATCTTGAGGAGGCAGAAAACTTAAAAAAATTCATAATGGAAAAATATATAGATTCTGACGGCAGATGTACAATAGACGAACAATGTTCAGTTTCCATGCTTATCTACTATGATTTATATGAGACGCTTGACCCTCTCAAGGACCAATTGAAGAAACTCATAGAAAATAATGATTATCATCATAAATGCGGAATGGTTGGTATAAGAAGACTTCTTCACGCTCTCAATAAATGCGGACTACATGAATATGCCTATAAGGTTATGACTGTTGATGGTTATCCGGGGTATAAAGTGTGGTTTGATGGAGATATGACAACTCTCTGGGAAAAATGGGATGTAAATGTAATGTCTGATTCCAAAAACCATCATATGTATTCAGACTTTATGTCATGGACAATAAAAACTCTTGCCGGCATCAGTCTCAATGAAGAAAAATGTGGCGAACTTGAATTTGTTCTCAGTCCCGCATTCCTGAAAGAAATAGATTATGTTAAATTCACATACGACACGGTTTGCGGAAAAATAAAAGTTAATTGGGAAAGAAAAGAAGGAAAAATATATCTTGATGTCGAAAAAGGCAAAGATGTAAAACTTATTTTTGATGGCAAAGAACTCAAAGAAAAAAACAATTTTGAAATATAGTTAAGGAGGATGAAAAACATGAAAATGGTAAAAGACAAGCAGTTGGTAGTGGGAGCAGACTTTGCGGGATTTCCCCTCAAAGAAGCGGTGTGCGAACACTTAAGAAAAAAAGGCTGGACAATAAAGGACATGGGTGTTAAAGCAGATTCTGACCCTAACGACACAGATCTTATGTTCCACAGAGTAGGATTGAGAGTCGGATCAATGATTTCCGAAGGTGAATACGAACGTGCACTTCTTTTCTGCGGAACAGGTATGGGAATTCACATTGCGGCATCAAAATGCCCTCACGTTCACGCAGGTGTGGTTGAAAGCGTTCCTGCCGCACTTCGTGCAATCACAGGAAACGGAGTAAACGTTCTTGCAATGGGTGCGTTCTATGTTGCACCCGCCATGGGATGCGACATCGCAGATGCGTATCTTAATGCAGAACTTGGTTCAGGTTATGAATGGTGGAAAAACTTTTATGAATTCCACAAACTTGCAATAGACGAACTTGAAGCCTTTGATTATGAAGAATATAAGGAAAACGGTTTTAAGGTTAATAAACTCGGAGATTTTCCATTAAAACTTGAAACAAAACCCGAATAAATTCAATAATCATTAAAATTCAAAAAAATCCTGCAGCAATATTTTTTTGCTGCGGGATTTTTTTGTTGGAAATTTTTGTGCATATAAAGAAACGTTTGGACATTTATAATGCGAAATTTGGATAACGACATCGGGATTTTTTTGTGATATTATTAAGATGATTGAAAATACAAATTGCGTGATTTTACAAGTATTTCCTGTATCCGAATCCGCAAAATGGTGTTACAATCGATATATATGTCCAAATTTGGAAACAGTTAACCAAAACAGACACATATATGGCTATTGTGTTTAAGCAGTTGCGTTAGTATCCGAACCCGCCTAAACCAAGTAAAATAGCCGTTTTTCTTTGTTGTCGGTCTCAAAATACGCCGGTATTACTTCGACCTTCCGCCTTGAAAAAGCGACAATTTTATCTTGTTTTAGGTTCTGTGAATTTTCGGTGCAGTGTTTTTGCGTCAATGCGAGGCAAAAACACAGCTAATGCTGACGCATTTGCGAGTATTTTAACGATGCAGTGGCGTAAAAACACGCACCCAAAACGAGTTCGGATACTAACGCAACTGCTTAAGGAGTGAGTTACCATGAACTACATAATAAACAAGAAAAGTTTCGAATTTACAAGAGATTTTCTCGGCTGTCCTGTTCAGTTCGATAACATACATCTCCATCAACTCGGAGAATGTATGCTGGAAGATGCAGGAGCCATAAAATCCCATGAACAGAATTTCTATGAACTTGTGTACGTAATCTTTGGGGAAGGAACATTCGTCATAGACGGTGAACGGATTGATGTTTCCGAAGGAGATGTTCATCTTCTTGCACCTGGCAGAATCCACGAGATTACAACAGATTGTAAACAAGGATTCCGCTTCGCATACATAGGCTTTGATTTTGACGATGAAGACACAGATGAGGAAATGAACGCCACCAAAAAATTCTATTCAGGATGTTCGTCACACATTGCAAAAGATAACGGAAACGTGTATGCACACATAAGAATGCTCATAAATGAATGGTACAATGAATCAAAACTTTCCTACACCGTAATAGCATCTCTTTTGAAATGTGTAATTATTATTGCTTCAAGAATTTTCAAATCAAGAGAAACTGCACCCGCCAACTTTGAATTCAAAAGCAACACACTCGGTCATAATGTATATGCCATACTTCACTACATAGACAATAACGCCATAGATATAACAGGTGTTGGAATGGTAGCAGATAAATTCGGCTACACTTCAAGTTATCTTTCCCGCCTTTTTAAAACCAAGGTCGGAAAATCCATTCAGGACTACATCATTGACGAAAAGATAAAAGTTGCAGTGGGATTTTTAGAAGACACTAACTCAAATGTTACCGAAATTGCCGACAGACTCAAATATTCTTCATCTCAGGCTTTTTGCAAAATTTTCAAAAAGAGGATGGGATGCACTCCAAGTGTATACCGTGAAAGAATAAATGCAAAAAAGTTTTAAAAATACAAAAAGATGTTCTATAAAAACTATAAGGAAAAGGAGTGGTTTTCTTGAAAAAGAAAATTTTATCACTGATTCTCGCATCATTTATGACAATGACCGTGACATCCTACGCAGCACCTTCTGTTGACCTTGAATTCAACAAAGATGATTTTTCACTTTCTGTTGATGCAAAATCACTTTCGGGCGTAAATTCCGTAACAACAGTTTCCATCATGGAAAATGAAAATGAAATCTCAAATACAAATCTTCCCTCATATGCATATGTATACAAAACAGATGCACAGGGAAATCTTTCGCAAAACATTCTTTTGCCCTACGCAATAGGAAGCGGAAGAATATATGTCTATCTTGACAGTCACGCATTCTCAGAGACAAAGAGCATCGTAATCCTTAATGAAAATGACACTGAAACTCTTTCATTAATTGGTGAAATAGATTCTTTCACAGAAAAAGAAGATCTTTGTGATGTTATTATGAATACCGAAAAGAGCGAAACTCTCGGTCTTGACCTTTCAGATGTATCAGATGAAGTTATTGAAGATGCCGCATATGTATGCTTTGGCGAAATTCAGGATTTGGAAGAAATCACACCTGAAGTGTTTATGAACACATTCAAAAAATGTATGGTATATGCCGAAATCAAAAATGGCGGTGATGTTGACGATGCCATGAAACTTTATGCAACATCTTTCGGAACAACCTGGGAAGAATATTCAGCCTATTCACAAGACATCAGAGAAACATTTGGTGAAATATTCAAATCTGCCGAGGCAGGAGAGAAAAAAATCACCGAAATATACACAGACAGCATTTTGCTTGCAAGGGTAAAATGTGCCGACAGTTGGGGAGACACTCGTGACATACTCACCGAGAATTCAGACTACCTTGAAATTGACATGGCAGACGATTCTGATTTTGGTGACATAAAGAATAACAAACGCTACAAAGTTTTCCTTGAAGTGTTCTCTTCAAGAGATACACTTGATACCGTTGATGATATTACAGAGTGTTTTGAAACCGCTGTAGAAACAACCCTCAAAAGTCAGAAAGAATCCACCTCCGGCGGCGGAGGCGGTGGCGGTGGAGGAGGAAGTTCCTCCGGCGTAGGCTTGCCCACAGGCCCCAGCGTAAGTGTTTCAAAAGACTATGAAGAAAACATTCCCGTATCAGATGTTAAACCCTATGTACCCAAGGAAAAGTTTTTGGACATCAAAGACCACTATTCAAAAGAGTATGTTGAAAATATGATACAAAAGGGAATAATCAACGGCTACGAAGATGGAACCTTCCGCCCCGACAGTCTCATCACAAGAGCGGAGATTTCAAAAATTCTCTCTGTTGCCCTTAAACTTGATACCAAAGATATCACATCCGACTTTTCAGATGTCAAAGACGGAGACTGGTTTGGCGCATATGTTGCTGCAATGGCGAAAAACGGATATATCAACGGCTATAACGGACAGTTTATGCCTTCAGAAAATCTTAAAAGACAAGACATTGCAGTAATCATGGCAAATATTCTTAAAAATGACGAAGAAGTTGAAGTCCCTGAATACAAAGACCTTGGCGATATATCAGAATATGCAAAGGAGAGTGTTGCAAAAATGAATGCTCTCGGCATTATGACAGGTTCTGATGGAATTTTCAGACCACAAGACGGCATAACAAGAGCAGAGGTTGCAATTGTTGTGACAAGACTTCTTGAAATATTGGAAAGCAAGTAAAAGGAGGGCATGTCAGTATGAAAAAGATAATATCATTAATACTTTGTATAATTCTTGTTTTGCCCGCCGCATATACTATGGCACAGCAATCCGAAATCCTAACATCTGATGAACAGGTTGGCTATAGTTACAATCTTTTACAGGCACTTGGGGTAAGTGTCAATGTGGCAGACTCACAAAGCGTTAAAAAAGGAGAATTTCTTCACCTTGTAATGCAACTTATTAACCTTTCCGAAGGCTCAGGCGATGTAAGTTCCTTTGCAGATGTAAGGACAGACAGTGAATATTTTGCATCCGTGGAAAACGCCCTTAAAATGGGAATCATATCAAAAGCAGAAAACTTTTATCCCAACAATCAGATAAAGTTTTCCGAAGCCTGCAAAATAATGGTTTCTGCCCTTGGCTATGACTATATGGCAGCATCAAAAGGCGGTTATCCCACAGGATATATGGTTAGTGCAGACACCCTTGGTCTCATAGATTCAGTTCCTTACGGAAAAGACCTCAACCTTGAATCGGCTCTTATAATGCTCAGAAACTTTCTCTATTCAGATGTTAACATGATTGCGGCATTAAAAGACGAAGGCGGATTCACAAGTATTTATGATTCCGTTAAAAATGCCATGTACATATATCACGATGTTATAGAAGTGAAAGGCATTGTTGACTCAGACGAAAACACTGGACTTTATGAGGGTGATTTCCGTCAGGAGAAAGGGTATATATCCATAAATGAAGTGACCTACAAAAAGGGTGACAACACAAAAAGTTTCATGGGCAAAAACGTTGTTGCCTATATAAAAGAAACCGGCAACACAGATACTGTCATATACATGTATGAATACGACAACAGAACTGTGGAATTTGCCTTTCAGGATGCAGGAACTCTTTCCTCAGACCACATCACATACTATGAAGGCAACAAAGAAAAGAAACTCAATCTCATAAAAGGGCCTGCAGTCATTTATAACTCAAAGGCAGTTAATGACAGGTCATATAAATCCCTTGCAACCAAGGGAACACGTCTTGAAGTAACAGACAATAACCTTGACGGAAAATATGACGTGATAAGCATCAAAAAATATGACACCTATCATGTTGATTCCATAGACGTATTGAAAAAAACAATAACGGATAAAAAGAATCAGGTTCTCATTTTAAAAGATGAAGAACTCAGACTCACCGTGAAAAAAGGCTCTGAATTCATAAGCCTTGAAGACATTTTGGCAAATGATCTTTTGAGTGTGTATAAATCCCTTGACGATTCAGTTGTTGAAATTGCCATATCAACTTGTCCCTCAGTTTCAGGAAAAATCACAGAGACCAATCTTTCGGATAATGTAATATATATAAATGACGTTCCATATATCTATGGCGCATATTTTGAAAAGCATTTTCTCAATGATTCCATTGTGAATAAATCTGCGAAATTCCTTTTATCCGACGACGGAATCGTTCAGGTTCTCACAGACGGTGAAACAGAAGAAATCCAGTATGCATACCTCATAGCAACAGCAGAGGGAAAAGGGCTCGACAATTCCATAAAAGCAAAAATCCTCACACAAAAAGGTGACGTCAGAGTAATGACATTTGCCGACAAAATCAATTTTAACGGCACGGTAACCGATTCGAAGAGTCTCGGCACCGCCATTTTTGGTGAAGACGGCAACGGAAAAGAACAACTTGTCAGAATATCATTTACAGTTGACAATGTCATAAAAATGATTGACACAAACGACAACAAATTTGGTGTTCTTTCAGGAAACGAAAATATGTATGACAGTCTCTTGCAATACAAATTCCCCGACTGGTCAAATATCATATACATTCCTGCAACATCAATGTTTGTTCCTCATTTCAGAGTTGCTTCATCTGCTCCCATATTCCTTATTGCAACAGATGAAAGTATCCCCGATGAAAAACGCTTCAGAGTGTCAGATAAATCATATCTTTCATCCGAGCAGACAAAAGTTGTATATCCCGACACCCCCGAAAATGCGGCAAACGGCGTAAACATAGCATATTTCTATGATGTAACCGTAAACGGAGATGCAAATGCTATTGTTCTTTACAACAAAGCGGGAACTCAGGCTCTTGCAGGATTTGAAGCCAAACACGGTCTTGTATATTCCGTGAGACGTGCAATTGACATGGAGGGTGATGACGGTATAGCAATCACCGTATTTGCAGACGGAATGTTCACACGCTACTTCATCTCTGATGAAAGCGTTCTCAACCCCAATGCAGAGGGTTACACATTTGAAAACCCCGGCATCAAAAAGGGTGACTACATCAGATTCAGTGCCAATATGGATAACAAGGTGAATGCTATGTCGAGAATATTCTCCATAGATTCAAAAACCGTACTTTCCACCGGCATCAACCGCTATAGCGGTGAATACTACTATGGCCCCGTATATTCAAAAGGCGACGGACTCATAAATATGATGCCTGAAAATGCACCCTATAACTATACGGACATAACAAATTACACAGCACGTTTTTCATTCCTTGTTCCTTCCTCAGTCTCTGTTTACGATTCAGAGACAGGCGATATATATGAAGGAACAGTAAATGAAATTATGCCCTATATATCAAATCCGGGCAACCCCAGTAAAGTTTTAATAAAAACTTCAACCAACGGTTCAGTACATCAGGTTGTAATATATAAATGACAGAAGAGGTGAAAAATATGAAAAAAATAATATCATTAATACTTTGTACTCTTCTTTGCACATCACTCATTCCGGCAAATCTTTCTTTTGCCGCTCCTACATATTATGTGAATGAATCCTTCAATGATTTTCCAACCTATATGATTCCTGATAACTATGAAATTTCAGGTGACGGATATTATATAGAAGAATACAAAAAAGAAGATAAAGGTCTTGCTTTGCTTCTTGGCAAAACCCCGTCAAATCTTAGTTTCGCAGTAACATCAGGCAACAAATTTGCAGTTTCTTTTGACATCAAATATACAAACAAACCCGTAACAGGTTCTGTGGAAATAAAAGACGGTGCAGGCACAGCGGTAAAACTCATTAACTTTTCAAAAGACAGCCGTGTTACCGCATCAAACGGATATCCTCTTGGAGGATATAATGCATCCAAAATGTCAAATATCACGGCTATCTATGACGGAACAACCTCAACCTGTGATATATATCACAACGGTAAGTTTGTTTGTGATGACCTTAAAGTAAAAGGAAAGGCTCTCACAAATCTTTCATCTGTAACATTCAACTTTGTTTCAGATAATCCGGGTGAAATCATTGTTCTGGATAATATCAACATAACAGATACATATTCCAAGAACCATCCCGTAACAGAATATACCGATCTTGAAATGGAAAAACCCGACCTTAAAATTGAAAAGACAATAGGGGATGTGGTTCTTTCCAACACGGACTTTGAACAGAATATCCCATACAATCTTTCATACAACATAGGAAATATAATTGAACAAAGAAAAGAAGCAAACGGCAACACCGCAGTATATTTTGAAAGAACAAACAAAGGTGACTTCCATATGACCGGAAACGGCGTTGGAGCCATTGATTCAGACTGTGTTGTATATGAATTTGACTTTATGAGTCTCCATGAAAAGTCCGTATTCAACTTTGTTTTAAGAGATGAACTCGGAAACACTCCTGTCTTTGCATCTCTTGCCCCAGGACCCACATTCTATGCCGGTGGCATAAAACACACAATTGAACTTAACAAATGGTATCATTATGCCGCAATGGTAGACACCTATGACAGAACGGTAGATCACTATTTTGAAGGCAAAAAAGTGAATACAACCGAACTTGATCCCAATGTAGGCTATGGCTGTGCCCTTGATGCAATGCGTATTCACGCAACAATCTATGGACAAGGCGGAACTTTAGTTACCACCGAAGATCCCATAAAGTTTATGATAGACAATATGAAAGCCTATGAAGGCAATGCTCCGAGAGACGACATCGGAACAGCCGAAAAAGTTGTTAAAATCACAAATAAGAGCATATTCCCAAGTGAATATATGGAGAAAAAACTCCTTGGTTCAAATATTGCTATTCATAAAAGATCAGGCGTTGTCTATGACGGCACTAAAAAGACCATTATGAAAAACACTCCCTACACTCAAAATGGCAGTGTAATGGTAAATGCAGAGGAACTCGACTCTGTTCTTTCACAAAACTCAGGTCTTTCAGGCGATGTTATCCTCAATGACTATGCCCGTGCAATAGGAAAGGTTGTAACAGTTGGCAAAAGTGATGTTAATGACGGTCTCATTGTACTTGCAAACGGCAATTTTGATATGCCGGATGACTCAGAGACAATGCAGAAACTCAATAACTTTGTCTTTAACTTAAGACCAACTCCCCAAATGATTCTGGACTTCTATGAAAAGTCTCCCAATAAAGACAAACATCCCAGACTTCAGGCAACTGCAGAAGACTTTGCAAGAATCAGAGAAGAAGTTAAAACAAATCCCACAAAAGAACTCTGGGCAAAAAGAGTTATCGCATCTGCAGATGGCGTAATAACTCCCGATGTTAAACCAATAAAATATGAACTCAGAGACGGTGTCCGTCTTCTTTCTGTCAGCCGTGAAGTTCTTGGAAGAATGTATACACTCGGCATGGCATATCAACTCACACTCGACAAAAAATATGCAGATCGTGCATGGATTGACCTTGAAGCAGTTTGTGATGTTTTCCCCGACTGGCATCCTATTCATGATATCGACCTTGGTGAAATGGCAGCAGCCGTTGCAATAGGTTATGACTGGATGTATGATGCATTCACGCAGGAACAGAGAGATATTATGGCAAAAGGCATATATCAGAACTGTCTCTATGACGGTGCAATGGGCTTCCAGACCAAAAATGCTCCCACAGGTGGATATTCACTCATTGCCGATAACCACAACGTTGTAACAAACGGCGGTATGGCAATGTGCTCAATGGCATTTTTGGAATACTGGCCTGAAGAATGTTCCTATGTGATAGCAAATGCAATGAGAGCGGTAGACAATATGATTCCTGCCTTTGCTCCCGACGGTGCATGGTACGAAGGTCCTCACTATTGGGAATATACAATGCAGTACACCGCAAAAATGCTTTCATCTCTTGAAACCTGCTTCGGTTCAGCCCTCGGTCTTGACAAAAACCAAGGACTTGACACATCTGCTGACTTTATGATTTATATGCAGTCATCAAAAGGTATCTATAACTACGGTGACGGTCAGCAACTTAATGTATATCCCCCCGAACTTCTCTGGCTTTCCAGAAAGTATGGAAACAAAAGTATTGCAACAAAACTTCTCGACCTCATAGATAAAAAGTTTTCAGATTCAGAAGCCCATGCTCTTGCCCTCATATGGTATGATGTAACAGCAGGCGATGCTCCCATAACCCTTGAACTTGACAGAATGTATCAGGGTGAAGATACACTTGTTATGAGAAACAACTGGAGAGATAAAGAATCTCCCTTTGTTGGTGTTCACGCAGGCTATTCAAACATTTCTCACTCACAACTCGATGGTGGTAGTTTCATCTATGACTACGGCAATGTGAGATGGGCAAAAGATCTGGGTATGCATGGTTATAACGTACAGGGATACTGGGATGTTGAAGGAAATGATGCAATGAGATGGCAATACACCTTCTCTCGTGCCGAATACCACAACACCCTCGTTGTTAACCCCGATGCTTTAGCAGACCATCAGTATGACAGTTATGCACCCTTAAAACTTGTAAGTTCCAAACCGAGAGGAACAATTGCAGAAGTTGATATGACCGAACTTCTTCACGATGTTTCATCTGCAAAGAGGGGCTTTAACTTCACAGATAACAGAACCTCACTTGTTATAAGGGATGAAGTAAACCTTAAAAAACAATCCGATGTATATTGGTTCATGATGACAGATGCTCAGGTTTCATGTGATGAAAAGGGTGCAAATCTCACTCAGGACGGAAGAAGTTTAAGACTTGATTTTACATCAAACGTAAAAGGTGAAATCTCCTGTGATGTTGCAAAGCCTCTTCCCACAAGTCCCAATCCTGACGGCAATAGCACAACAACATCAAAACGTATAATGATAAAACTTTCAGGAAACGGAAATGTTAACCTCACAGTGAAACTTACCCCTGATGATGTAACAAATCCAACCCCTGTTTCAGCATATGATATGCCCATTTCTTCATGGACAGTTCCCGATGGCGAAATTCCACTTCCTCCGTCACTTGAATCTGTTGTGATTAATAATGAAACAGTTTCGGTAACCTCAAAAAATATAGTTTACACCTACGTTGAAGGAAGTCTCACATCTGTTCCCGACATCAGCGTATATGCACCGCAGTATGTTGTGAACATCGAAAAGGGCGCTGATCTTTCGCTGCCTTCAAAAATCACTCTTACAGATCCTTCCGACACCACAAATAAGACAATATATTATGTAATGTTCAAAATGATTCCTAAGCCAAAAGAGTTTGACGGCTTTAAATCACACGTAATCTATACTGTAGAAGCAAGTGAAGAGCCTCAGCCGCAGAACGGTATTTTGAATATAGTGGATGGAGACCTTTCAACAAGATGGTCAGCAGAAGGTGTAGGACAGTATGTAATTGCAGACCTTCGTGAAGTTAAAAAACTTGACAAAATTGCAATAGCATTCTTCTCAGGTGAAACAAGAAGCACAAGAATAAAACTCATGGTTTCCGAAGACGGCGTAACCTACAAAGAACTCTTTGCAGGACTTTCCGGCGGAAAAACAAGTGATTTTGAACTCTTTGATCTTGGCGGACTCAGCGCACGCTATGTAAAAATTGAATGTAACGGTAACACAGAACAGGCATCAGGCGGATGGAACAGCCTTAGTGAAATAGTTGTTATGGAGGCGAAATGAGTATAATGAATATACACAAAAAACTAAATAAAAGGTATATTTCAGCAATACTTGTCCTGTCTTTTGTTTTTAGTTTATCGGCAATTTCTCCAATCAGCGGACTGTCCTCGGACAGTCTCCTGATTGCACAGAGTTTTTCTCTGGAAGGAAGCCTCAGTATCAGGAATGCATATTCCCACATAACATTTGTTCCCGAAACAAATTCGGATTCTCCCGTTTTGCCGGGACGCTATGACAGAAGTAATGTTTTTTACGTGGAAGATATTCCTCAAGGTGTAAACTGCACTCACACCTCAGGAAAAAAATTCACAGTTGGTGATGCAACAAAAAGTTTTGTTTTTGAAACTTCCGTATATTATGACGGAAATGCACGCCCTGCCATAAATGCCATGTGGGATGACACTTTGGGAGCCTCAACACTTTTCTATGTTGACTCCGACGGATACTGCCACTATAACAACAACGGAACAACAACACGTTCAGACTTTGTTGTAGAAAAAGAAAAATGGCATAGGGTTGAAATATATTATGATTACAGCCGCTTCAGATTCACTCTGACAATAGACGGCAAAGAGATTTCCGACTTTTCAAATACATATAACGCAAGTCAGGCATCTCAACTCTGGTTTGGCGTAAGTTCCTACAGCGGCAAAGGCAAAGTTGCATATGACGATTTTCTTGGCTACTATAAAGGTTACGTTCCTCCCGAGGAGGATAACGTAGAGAAACTTTTGTCAGACATATGCATTCTCACATCAAAAGACGGTGACAAAGCCATAGTAAAGGCAAAAGAATTCCCCCAAAGTTCGTATTTGGTTGCAATAGCATCCTATGACGGAAATGAACTTAAAGAAGTTGAAACTCACATTTCAAATAAAGACGATGCACCTTTTATAGGAGTGGACATAGGAGCAGACCTTTGCTACAAAGTCTTTGCCTGGGACAGTGAAACCCTAACGCCCCTTGACACGTCAATGACATTTGAAAATTCTTCTCTTGCAACAAAGCAAAGAATCGGAACCTATGTTATGATGAATGCAGATTTTGAAGAAAACAATCCTCTCAATCTCTATCATAACTACGGAAACATAATAGAAAGAAGAAAAGATTCCGACGGAAACACAGTCATGTATGTACAGCGGCAAAACACAGGTGACTTTCACATGAGTGCAACTGCTGTTGAACCTTATGATTCAGAATACACGGTATATGAATTTGATTTTAAAGTCCTTGATGAAAAATCCGTATTCAATTATGTGTTCAAAGACGAATACGGAAATGTTTGTAATTTTGCATCCTTATCACCGGGATTGAAATTTTATTATGCAAATTGTGTAGAAAATCTACAAAAAAATACATGGTATAGATTTTCAGTTGTTGTAAACACAAAAGACAGATCGGTAGATTATTATTTTAACGGCAAAAAAAGAGATACCCAACGTTTATACGATAGTTTTGCGCCGGACGGAATAATAAGCCTTGCAAGAATACACGTAACAATCTATACTGCAGGCGGAACGGCATCTGCATCAGACCCGGTGGAGTTTATGATAGATAACTTCCGCATATATGAAGGCAAGAAGCCTCAAAAAGAAGTAGGGGAGACAATAGAGGAAGTCAGATATAACGGAAGAAGCATCTTCCCGTCTGACTCTCCCGAAAGGTCGCTTTTGAAAAACTCATATGCCATACACAAAAGGAGCAGCGTGGTATATGACGGTGAAAATAAAACTCTTTTGAAAAATGAAGTTTATGAAACCGAAGGGAAAACATGGGTTGATGCATCTGAACTTGACTCCATATTAAATGAAGAATCAGGACTTTCGGGAAGAGTGACCATTGAAACCTATGCAGATGCAATCGATAGGGAAGTGACGATTGCATATTCAAAGGTGAATTCAGGACTCATAGTTTTGTCCAAATCAGGATTTGTTCCGCCAAAAGGTGAGGATGAACTTCAAAAACTCAATGACTTTGTGTTTAATTTAAGACCTGATGGTGACTTTATTCTTGAGACCTACAAAAATTCACCTCTCTACGGTGTTCATCCCCGTATTCAGGCAACAGATGCGGATTTTAAACGTATCTATGATTCCTACGACACAGATTCCAACATAAAATACTGGTCATCCTCTGTAATTCAGACAGCAAACAGTCTGATTGGCAAAAGTGCACTTGAATATGAACTTTCAGACGGTGTCAGACTCCTTTCTGTGAGCCGTGAAATGCTAAAGAGAATGTATGCTCTTGGCTTTGCCTATCAGTTCACAGGTGACACCAAATATGTTGAACAGGCATGGGTTGACCTTGAAGCCGTATGCGTGAAGTTTTACGACTGGCATCCCGTTCACGACATTGACCTTGGAGAATTGGCAGCAGCCGTTGCTATAGGCTATGACTGGATGTATCACGGACTCACCCCCGAAAGACGTGCCCTTATAGAAAATGGCATATACAGAAAAGGCATCGCAGAGGCGACCTGGGGATTTCAGTCTTTCAATTCCCCAACAGGTGGCTACAGCCTTTTGGCAGACAACCACAATGTTGTAACAAACGGTGGCATAACAATGCTGTCTCTCGCATTTATGGACATATATCCCGAAGAATGTGCTCACCTTGTTTCAAATGCAATAAGGGCAGTTGATAATATGCTACCTTCATTTGCACCTGATGGTGCCTGGTATGAAGGTCCCCACTACTGGGAATATACAATGCAGTACACATCAAAAATGATTTCATCACTTGACACAGCCCTTGGAACAGATTTTAACATTTCCTGTTCAGAAGGTCTTCCCACATCGGGAGAATTTATGATGTATCTTCAGTCATCAACAGGTATATATAACTACGGTGACGGAATTCAGACAAGAGTATATCCTCCCGAAATTCTCTGGCTTGCTAAAAAGTATAACAATCCGGGAATCGGACAAAAACTTCTTGAAATAACCTCATCCTATTTTGACAACGCAGAAGACAGAGCACTTGCCATGATATTCTATAATCCAACAGATGATGAAGGCACACAACTTTCAATAGATAAGTTCTATAAAGGTGAAAATGTTTTGGTTATGCGTAAAAACTGGGCAAATGACGGCTCAGCCTTTGTGGGAATCCACGCCGGTGAAACAAATGTGTCCCACTCACAACTCGATGGCGGAAGCTTCATCTATGATTATGCAAATATCCGCTGGGCAAAAGACCTCGGTATGAATAGTTACAACGTTCAGGGATATTGGGACGCAGATGGTGACGATGGCGAAAGATGGCAGTATTTCAGAAGCCGCGCAGAATCACATAACACAGTTATTGTAAATCCCGGCAGTCTTTCAGATCACATAACAGACAGCTTTGCACCTATGACAGTTGTCAAAGCAGATGAATCATCTGCCATAGCAACTGTTGATATGACCGAGCTTCTGAGAGATGTCAGCAGTGCAAAAAGAGGATTTTTCTTCACAGACGACAGAACGTCTCTTGTTATAAGAGATGAAATAACTCTCACAAAAACATCTGATGTATATTGGTTTATGATAACAGATGCTGAAGTAACCATCACAGAAAACGGAGCAGTTCTCACTCAGGGCGGAAAAACTCTCAACCTTGAATTTGCATCAGATGTCAGCGCTGAAATATCTTCAGACATTGCAAAACCTCTTTCCACAAGTCCGAATCCTGACGGCAATTCCGAGGAAACTGCAAAGAGAATTGCCATAAAACTTACAGGAAACGGAAATGTAAATCTCACAGTAAAACTCACACCCCAAGATGTGGAAGGAACACCAGTTTCCAATTATCACAAACCAATTTCTGAATGGTAATATTATTATAAACATACCGCATTATTGACACAAAAGCGAAAGGCTTCTCCTTGGAGGAGAGGCTCCGCCGTCAGGCGGTGGTGAGGTGTCTTACTAATAACAGACACAAAATTACTCTTCTTTCAGTTCGGCGTAACTTGAAAGTCATAAAGGAGGAAAATATGAAAAACAAAAACATACTAAAACTGATACTGTCTCTGATAGTCATTACAATGATTTTATCATCAGTATCAATCGGTGCTTTTGCAGATACTGAATACTTCGTTGAAAGTTTTGCCGGTGGCGGAATTTCCATCAGACCTGCATATTCCCACATCAAATATAAAGCGGAAGATGCAGAAGATGCCATAATTCTCCCCGGTAGGGAAGATACATCAGCGGTATTTACAGTAGGCACAAAAACAGTCAACGTAACCCATACATCAGGTATGAAATTTTTCGTTCCCAATCCTTCAAAAGTGTTCACTTTTGAAATGAGTGTCTATTTTGACGGAGGCGCACGCCCATCAATGAGTGCTATGTGGGACGATGACCTGACAGCGTCAACACTTATAAAGGTGGATGAAGAGGGATATGTGTGGTACAACAATAATTCTTCAACATTAAAATCCGATGTGGTTTTGATGCCCGGCACATGGAATGTGTTTGCTCTTTGCTATGATCCCTCGCGTGTAAGATATGCAATATATGTAAATGGAACTATGATAGGCAATATGACCTATATGTACAATCAGGCTCAGGCAGACGAAGTTTGGGTGGGAGTTGCACCGGTGAGTTCTGACGGACGAGTTGCCTATGATGATTTTAAAGGCTATTATGGCGAATATGATACGTCTTCAGTTTTAGTTCCCAACCTTACATCAACTTCTGAGTATGCAAGAGTTGAAAACGGAAATATAGTTTTTGAACCCACACAATTTGCATCATTTTCAGATTTAGAAGCAGTGCTTGAAAAATCAAATGTTGAAAAGGCAGTATTATTTACTGATTCTTCTATGAAAAATGAATCACAGGGTGAAATAGGGGATGGATATGTGTATGTAATAACTTCTTCCTCAGGAATCTCAAAAGTATACACACTTAAACTCCCTGCACTGAATGTTTTCGCCGTAACTTTTTCAGATTCAGGAGATGACCTTTTGGTAGCAGGGTACGTCACCTATGACGGAATAATCCCCAATGATGCCATAATGGTGGTTGTCACAAAAGATGAATCGGGAAGAGTTGAAAAACTTTTTGCCTCAGAATCAAAAGAAGTTTCATCTTCGCCCACATCATTTGAAATAACTCTTGAGGACTGTGCAGGCAAAAAAGCAGAAGCATTCTTTATTGACGGATGGAACAGCAGAATATCCTATCAGGCTGTTACACATAAAAATTAAAATATATAAGGAGGAAGAAAAGTAATGAAAAATGCAAGAAGATTAATTGCAATGCTTATGAGTGTTTTCTTTCTGATTTCACTCATACCAACTATTGTTTTGGCAGATGTAACAATGATTGGTCAGACCTTCGGAGAAGGAGGAAACGTGGCAATCAGAACATGGAATGGTTATAATCACATAACCTATTCCGCTGAAAGCGAAAAATGCCTTGGCGGAAGATTGGATAAATCATCTGTGTTCAACATCGGTGCAATACCCGATGGTGTTAACGTAACACACACAAACGGTTACAAATGGGTTCTCGATGCAACTCAGCCCTATACATTTGAAACAAGTGTATACTTTGATGGAACAGCATTCCCTGCAGTAAACGTTCAGTACGAGGACGATCTCGCATACACTGTGCTTATTATGGTAGGATCTGACGGATATGTGTATTACAATAATAACGGTACACGTACAAAAACAGACATCAAACCGGAATCAGGTAAATGGCATCGCCTTGTTGTTGAATTCCAACAGTCAAGAGGAAGATTTGCAATCTACTTAGACGGAGTGCTTGTTACAGATAATACAACCTATTATAATTCATCAACTGCGGACGACCTTTGGATTGGTGTTGCATCTCACAGTGCAAACGGATGTGTTGCATATGATGATTTCAAAGCATATTACGGTGCATATACTGCTGATGCAAATGACACAATTGTAACATCCGATTCCGAAAGTCTCAAGTTTAATGCGGAAGAAAAAATTGTTACATATGATTCTGAAACATATGCAGATATCGAATCTCTCATTCAGGCAGTAAAAACTGCAACGGGAGCAACATATGCAAATCTTTTTACAGATTCAACATATGAAACACCTGCAACAGATCTTGGTAACGCAAGTGCTCTTGTGTTCACATCACCCAATGGCAATACATATTCATATTGGTCAGTAAGAACTAAGAACTTTGATGATTTAATTTTTGCAAACTCCTTTGGTGAAGGTGCAGAAATGGAAATAAGAACATGGGTTGGATATAACCACATTTCTTATGTTCAGGAAGGCTCGGTACCTCTTGGAGGAAGAGAAGACAAATCTTTTGAATTCACAGTAGGTCAGATTCCTGCCGGTATAAACGTAACACACACAAGCGGATATCGTTGGAATACAATTGATTCTTCAAAGAATTATACTCTTGACATGAATGTATATTTTGACGGAAATGCATATCCTGCAATCAACGCTCTCTATAATGACGATATAGGAGCGAGCGTACTCCTTAAAGTTGGTTCCGATAACTATGTGTATTATAATAACATGGGAACAACAACTAAATCCAACATCAGACTTGAATCCGGACAGTGGCACCGTATTGTTGTTGAATTTCAGCAGTCAAGAGGTAGATATGCAATCTATGTAAACGGTGAAAAGGTTACTGATATGACAAGTTCGTATAATGCAAATGGTGCTTCTAAGGTTTGGATAGGTACTGCTTCACACAGTTATTCGGGAAAAGTTGCATATGATGATTTCAAAGCATATTACAGCGCATATGTTGCAGATCCGGCAGACAGCATAAAAACTGCAGATTCTGATAATCTTATCTTCAATGCTGATAAAACATTATCATATAATCCCTATGCATATACCGATGCAGCAGCACTTATTCAGGATGTAAAAACTGTAGCAGAATGTGATTATGTAAAAGTATTCACAGATTCCACATATGCAGAAGAAGCAGCAGAACTTTCAGACGGAAATGTTTTAGTATTCACTTCACCAAGCGGCAAAGCATACGGATACTACACAATAAAAGCAATAAGCGAAAAAGATGTAATGATGAAGGAGGTAGGGCTTTCTTCAAATTCAAATCTTGTATATGTTCTTGACTATTCCGTAGGTGTTGTATCTCATACCATTGATGCTGGTTATTACACAGATTCAACCGAAGTTATGGCAGCCCTTTCTTCATCAAATGGCTACACACTTTCCTATGTTGATGCAGACAAAAACGAAACAGAAGATGTTGACTCATCAGTAACTGACGGCTTTATTAAAGCTGTTAAAGGCGAAAATGTTTTCTATATCCCTGTTGAAACAAAAGGAAAAGTTAACACCAATATCTCAGTATCACCTGCAGGAGTAGCAGCAGCACTTGATAATGACCGTACAGGTTATGTGACTGTAAGCACAACAGCATCATCAGCCATCGGCGGAAAAAATGCTGAAGACATTGACTATGTCATCACATCAACAAATGTTCCATCAACTGCAAAAGCAGCTACTGTAGGTCTTATGTACAAATCACTTCCTGCAATTGCTACAACTTTTGAAATGAACGTATATATGGACGGTGATGCAGAATTTGCATTCAACGGTCAATGGGAAGAGTCATCATTTGAGGCAATGAGAATTGAAGATGACGGAACAATTGTATATGATAATAACGGTTCATATGTAACTGCACCCAACAAGGTTGAAACAGGAAAATGGCACAGAGTTGCTATTACCTATGATGCATCAAGAGTAAGATGTATCATCTATGTTGACGGCAATCTTATTACAGACAACACCAGAACATTGTTAACCAAAACAGTAATGCTTGGTGCAGGTGGCGGTACAACAAACGGTACAGTTGCAATTGCAGACTTTGAAAGTTATTATGGCTACTATAACTACATTGATGTCGTAAGAGCAGAAAACGGCAAAATCACAGCATCAGTTGACTCTGATCTTTTAGACGGTGAATGCTTCTTTGCACTTGCTGAATATGCAGAGGGTGAAATGGTAACAATTGCACCTATGACTGTTTCAAAAGCAAATAACGTACCTGTAACACTCGACTTCAATGCAGAAAGCACCTACAAAGCATTCCTCTGGAAAAACGATGCTTCTGCTCCAATTGCAACAAGCGTAATTTACAGATAATCAGTGGTAAATATTAAAAATAACGAAAAGCATTAAATAAAAACGGGGCTGTCTCTAATTGTACAATATAGAAACTTGTCAAGTGTTTCTGATAAATAAAAGAGACAGCCCCAAAGATAACATAAGGAGGCAATAAAATGATCAAAACAATCAGAAAACCAATAGCAATCCTTATGAGTGTTTTCTTTATGATTTCCCTCATACCCTCTGCTGCATTTGCAGATGGTGAAGTTCTTGCACAGTCTTTTGGTGAGGGTGGGGCAGTTTCCATAAGATCTGCCTATACTCATATTTCCTATGCTCAGGAAAGCGATGCTCCCATTGGTGGAAGAAGCGACAAATCCTCTGTTTTCACAATTGGAGAAGTACCCTCAGGAGTGAATGTAACCCACACAAGCGGCTACAAATGGGCTCCTGATTCATCTAAGAATTATACCTTTGAAATGAGTGTATATTTTAGCGGAAACGCATATCCTGCAGTAAATGCAATGTGGGACGATGATCTTGGCCCCAGTCTGCTTATGAAAGTGGATTCAGACGGATATGTAAACTACAACAACAACGGAGCAACAACAAAATCAGAAGTTAAACTTGATTCGGAAAAATGGCATAAAATAGCAGTTGAATATCAGGCATCCCGCGGTAGATTTGCAATCTATGTAAATAATACTATGCTCACCGATTTCACCTATAACTTCGGTGCCGCAAACGCTGATGAACTATGGATTGGTGTGGCAAAACACGGTTATTCGGGATATGTTGCATATGATGATTTTGAATCATATTACGGTGCATATGTTCCCGATGTCAACAGCACAATTATAACAAACGATACAGACTATCTTAAATTTGAAACCGAAAAAGAAACTATAGCATACAATCCCGATGTATATACCACTCCTGCATCACTTGCAGAAGCAATTAAAAATGCAACAAACAGCACCTATGTTAAAATCTTTGAAGATGCAACACTTTCAACAGAAGCAAGCATTCTTTCCGATGAAAATGTTGCCCAGTTTACATCACCCAACGGAAAAACTGTTGTTCAATGGAAAATAAGAACAATAAATACAGATGCAAATTCAATTTCAAATGAGTTTGGCTACGACAAAGACGGAAACGAAATAGGTGTATACAAAGACTATAGAAACTCCAACATCACCTGGTCAGAAACAACAGGCGGTCTCGGCGGAAAAGCACAGGATGACAAATCTTTCGTATTTACTGCAACAGATATTCCCGAAGGTGCTGCCAAGAAATCTGCCGGTGTAAAATATGCATCTCTTGACTGGACCAAAGACTATGTTTTTGAAATGAACATTTTGGTGGACGGCGCAGACGCAACAGTTAACTTCCAGTATGAAGATAATGGTTATGAACTCATAAAATATCTTTCTGACGGAACATTTATGTACAGAGAAAATGATACATATGTAGATGCCGGAAAATATGAAACTGGCATATGGCACAGACTCGTAATCTGGTTTGATGGAGCATCTGATAACGGCAATCCCAGAAGAAGACACAGTATATATCTTGATGGCGAAAAACTTACAGAAGACGGAAAATATATGTCAAATGCCGCAGCTCTCATTATGCCCGGCATAAATGCCGCAACAAGTTCGGAGGGTATAGTTGCAATTGACGATTTCAAAGCATACTATTTAGATAATGACTATACACCAAGTACAGCGGATATGGTTGTAACAGAGAATACAACTGCTTTAACTTTTAATACAATGTCAAAAACATTGACATATAATCCTTATGTATATGCAGACCTTGCATCTCTCATTCAGGGCATAGAAGATGCAACACAGAGCAAATATACTGCAGTTTTTGCAGATTCAGACCTTTCTGTAAAGGCTGATGAACTCACAGATGAATGTATCCTCGTCTTCACATCACCAAACGGAAAATCCTATGCATACTATGATTTAAGAGAAATGACAAAAGAAGATGCAATGATGAGCGCCTTAGGTCTTTCATCAAATTCTAATCTTGTTCAGATTCTTGATTCTTCCATAGGTGTTATATCCCACAGTTATGACCGTGACTATTTCACAGATTCTGATGATGTTATCGCTGCCCTTTCATCATCTGCCGGCTACACACTTTCCTATGTTGATGCAGATAAAAACGAACTTGGATTCAAAGAAGAAATTCAGGACGAAGAAACGGGTGAAGTTCCTGTCATTGATGTAACTGTTACTGACGGCTTCATTAAGGCGGAAAAAGGTGATAATGTTTTCTATATTCCTGTTGAAAAAAGAGGAAAAGTTAACACAGATATCAGCACATCTGTAACAGGTGCTGCGGCAGTCCTTGATAATGACCGTACAGGTTATGTGACTGTAAGCACAACGGCAACCTCAGCCATTGGCGGAAAAACTGTTGAAGATATTGACTATGTCATTACAGCATCAAACGTTCCTGAATCTGCAAAAGCATGTACAGTTGGTCTTAAATATATGTCACTTCCACTTGTTCCTGCAACCTTTGAAATGAACGTATACATGGACGGTGATGCAGAATTTGCAGTAAATTACGGATACGAAGAAGATGCATTCAGACTTTTCGCAATTCAGAAAGACGGAACAATTATATATAACTATAGTTCTTCCGGAAATTACCTGACCTCTCCATTCAAGGCGGAATCAGGAAAATGGCATAAAGTTGCCGTAACCTATGATGCACAAAGAATAAGATGTCATTTCTATGTTGACGGCAATCTTATAACAGATATGTCCCAGCCATTAACGATTAAAAACATTATGATTGGTGCAGGAAGTGCCACAACAAACGGTACCGTTGCAATTGCAGACTTTGAAAGTTATTACGGCTACTATAACTATATTGATGTTGTAAGAGTAGAAAACGGAAAAATCACCGCAAAGGCAAATGATGACATCATTAATGGAAACTGTGTATTTGCATTGGCAGAGTATGAAGGCGGAAAAATGGTTGCAATTAATCCTGTATGGGTAACAAAAGATTCTAACGAGAGTGCATCTCTTGAATTTAATCCCGACAGCACCTACAAAGTGTTCCTCTGGAACAGCGAAAATGCGGCTCCCGTAGCAAAAGCAGTATATTACCGCTGATATAATACTTTGATATGAAACAATAGGGGATATTAAATAATTCCCCCGGATAATATTGAATCACAGAAAGCAAATCATGCTTTCTGTGATTCAATAAAAATTAAATAACGAAAAACAAATAAAAAATGTATAATATATTTCAATTAATGATGAAAAAAGCAAAGGCTTCTCCTTGGAGGAGAGGCTCCGCCGACATGCGGTGGTGAGGTGTCTTGCTTGCAACAAGCAGAGGTATTAATATTGCTTTTTACCTGTACATTATCTGCCGATTATCCTATTTACTAATTACCAATCACTAATCACTATGTGGAGGACATATTATGATTTTACCAAAACCAAGAGTAGAGGTGTATTGCGAAGAAACATACACCCTTAAAAACCCCCCTGAAACAATTGAACTCATAAGCCTTTATAATATGTATAAATCAGGCAACAAGGATGTTAAAATTGAAATCCTCAAAACTTTAGGCGTGGAGGATTATAACATTGATATAACCGAAGACGGAATCAAAATCACGGCATCAGGTGATTGCGGCATATTCAGAGCCGTTTCATCTCTTCGCCAGATTATCAGATATAAAGGGAACAACCTTCCTCACTGTAATGTCAAGGATAGTCCTGATTTTGAAAAGCGTTCCTATCTTTTCGACATCAGCTGCGGAAGAATGCCGACTGTTGACACCTTTAAAAGACTCATTGATATGCTTGCAGAACTGAAATATAATGAGTTTCAGATATATCTTGAGGGCAGATGCTTCCACTATGAAAACTTTGCAGAATATACAGAGCATTTTGAATGTCTCAATGCAAAAGATATGGAAGAACTGGACAAGTATTGTGCAGACAGATTCATTGATTTTATCCCCAATCAGAATAGTTTCGGTCATCTTTATGACTGGCTCAGTCTTGATGATTTCAAACATTTGAGAGTCGGAAATGATGAAGTCAACACAGCAACCATCAATCCTCTCCTTGACGAATCCTTTGATTTTATTGACAAGTTCTGCTCATCACTTCTTCCTCATTTCCGTTCAGAATATATGAACATCGGTTTTGATGAAGCATCAGGTCTCGGAAAATATCAACTTGAAGAAATCTGCAAGGAAAAAGGAGCAGCAAATGTATATATGGACTGGCTCAACAAACTTGCAGACCATGTGAGAGAAAAATATGGCAAAAAGGTTCAGTTCTGGGCAGATATGGTCTATGATTCTCCCGATGCCTACAAGAGAGTTCCCAAGGATGGAATTGCACTTTTGTGGGGATATGATCTTATCAAATCATCGATGATGGAAAAACTTTGCTATGACCTTCAATCTCACAACACACCCTTCTATGTATGCCCCGGAAACTCGAACTGGCTTTCAACAACAGGCCGTTTTGATGTTATGAGTTTCAACCTCAGAACTGCAGGGGAAATGGGAGTAAAATATGGAGCAAAAGGTTATATGCTCACAGACTGGGGATGCGGCGAAGGACATCATCACTTCCCTGTATGGGGATTTATTCCCATGGCTCTTGCTTCAATCTATAGTTGGCATGTTGGTGTGAAACAGCATGGCGGATGGCTCAAAAATGAAAATATCAGAGCAGCACAGAAATATGTTGACGATTTCATTTTTGATGGTGCCGAGGTTTCAGAATGGCTCTACAGACTCCAGATGTACTATCATCTTGAACCTGAAAAGGTACATTCCGCGACATTTGCATGCTACGGAATGATAAAACCCCTCACCGAAACAAAGGTGGAACCCTTCTATGACCTCGAAGAATGCGCAGACGTGTTCTACTTTGAAAACGTGATAGAGTATCTCAAAAGATGTATCAACGGTGTATCAAAGGTTGAATTTGACGATAACTACAAACGTCAGGTGCTCATAAATGCCAACATGGCAGTTCTTGGCAGCAAACTCAATATTGTAAGATTAAATAAGAGTGTAACAAAACAAGAGGCAGATGAACTTAAAAAAGATATTGACGCAATCTGCACAGAATATGAAGAACTCTGGCCTTTAGAAAACTTCCCCAAAGGCAAAGAAGAATTTATCGGTTTCCTTGAAAAAAGGAAAGAAGAACTTGACGGTTTCATAAAATAAAGTTATAATAAACAGGCAGTCTCTTTATTAAAGTTTATAAAAGAGACTGTCTGTTTAATTGTGCGGGAGTGTTATGATATAAATTGAGGTAATCCATTATGAATATTACATATGAAACAAAAGACATTGTAATAATTGAAAAGAGCGTAGGCATTTCGTCTCAGCATACGCAAAAAGGTGACGGACTTTCAGATATCCTTAAAGAAAAATATGGCTATGCCTCTGTCATAAACCGTCTTGATACAGTAGTCGGCGGTCTCATAATTTTTGCTAAAAACCAAAAAACAGCCTCTTACCTTTCAAAACTTTCCGAGGCAAGAAAAATAGACAAAACCTATCTTGCCATAGTTGAAGGCATACCTGAAGAAGAAAAAGGAGTTTTTGAAGATCTTCTTTATAAGGATTCTTCAAAAAACAAATCTTTTGTGGTAAAAAGAATGAGAAAAGGTGTCAAAAAAGCATCCCTTGAATATGAGGTAAAAGAGACGGTTGAACATGAGGGGAAAATCCTTTCTCTTTTGGAAATAAAACTTCATACAGGTCGTACCCACCAGATAAGGGTTCAGTTCTCATCAAGAAAAATGCCTCTTTCGGGAGACGGCAAATATGGCAGCAAGGAAAATAAATGCAATGTGAGTCTCTGGTCTCATAAACTAAATTTTAAACTTTGTGAGGGCGGCGAAGACTCGGTCTTCACATCTTTTCCGCCAAAATATGCCTATCCGTGGAATTTGTTTAAAATTACAGGCGAATAAAAATAAAATTTAGTAAATTTTGTGTTGACATTTCATATTTTAAGTGATATAATACCATGGTAAAGCAAAGCAGAGGTCGACCTCTCACCTTATGGTTTAAAGGCACTTATAAGGTTAATACTTATTTTTCAAACAATAAGTGGGTGGATTTCGCCCACTTTTTTTAGTGCGAAATCTGTTAATGCTTAAGAGTATTTATGGAGGTGTTTTGTCATCAGTAACAAAGACTTGTTGATTAATGAAGAAATCAAAGACAAAGAAGTAAGATTAATTGATTCTGACGGTTCCCAGCTCGACATCGTTTCAATTGATATTGCTATGAAAAAAGCCGAAGAAAGAGGAATGGATCTCGTAAAGATTGCTCCTCAGGCTAAACCGCCCGTTTGCAAAATAATGGACTACGGTAAATATCGTTTTGAAATGGCAAAAAGAGAAAAGGAAGCAAGAAAGAATCAAAAAACCGTAAGCGTCAAAGAAATTCAGATGCGACCGGCAATTGATGTTCATGATTTTCAGACAAAAGTAAATCATACCAAAAAGTTTTTAAGTTCAGGTGACAAAGTCAAAATCACAATTCGTTTCAGGGGAAGAGAACTTCATCACACCGAGCTTGGCACAGAACTTTTACAAAAGTTTGCTGATGCCATATCTGATGCAGGTACGGTGGAAAAAGGAGCCAAACTTGAAGGCAGAAATATGACAATGACAGTAGCACCGAAATAAGTCAGAAGTTTACATTATTTATAATTTTGGAAGGAGTGTAAAGAGATGCCTAAAATTAAAACTCATAGAGGCGCAGCAAAAAGATTCGGTCTTACCAAAAATGGAAAGGTAAAGAAAAACCAAGCTTTCAGAAGACACATTCTTACTAAGAAATCCACAAAGAGAAAAAGAGCTTTGAGAAAGCACACATATGCTTCAAAAGCAAATGCAGCTACAATCAAGAGACTGATATTGTATAAATAATATAGAGGGAGGCGTTTTAAAATGGCTAGAGTTAAAGGCGCTATGGCTACAAGAAAAAGACGTAAAAGAGTTTTAAAACTTGCAAAAGGTTATAGAGGTGCAAAAAGCAAATGTTTCAGAACCGCCAAACAGGCAGTTATGAAATCACTTGTATATGCATATATTGGCAGAAAACAGAGAAAAAGAGATTTCAGAAGACTCTGGATCACCAGAATCAGCGCTGCTGCTAAACTTAACGGAATCAACTATTCTCAGTTTATGAACGGTCTTAAAAAAGCAGGAGTTGACATCAACAGAAAGATGCTCTCCGAAATTGCAATTGCAGATCCTGCAGCATTCACACAGCTTGTAGAAAAAGCAAAAGCAGCACTTTAATAAAAATCAAAAGAGTTGTAAAAACAGCGGTTTTTACAACTCTTTTTTCACTGTATAGGAAATTACGCAGAATTTAGTTCGCGAGACAAGATGTATATCAAATTACGCCCGCGACTTGGGTGCAGGCTCAGCCTGCTATTTTACTGTATAGGAAACTTCGTTCCTATACAGTAAAAAATAATTATATTGCCGTGCAAATTTTTTTGAAAAGCAAATCTGCTTTTCAAAAATGCACATGGCTTAAGAAAAGCGATAATGCTCCGCACTCCCGCCGCAGGCGGTGCGGCGAAGCCGCTTTTCTTGTAATAATATTTAGAAATGCAACGCATAATTATTGATTTCTTTTATAATTCAAAATATACAATGTTTTATTTTGAGTTAAGTTGACAAATCAAAATAATTGTGTTAAAATATAATTGAAATTTTGAGATAAGAAGGTGTTTATATGCAAAAAGCTGGAGAATATATCACAAATCTAAGTGGCGAGGCTGAATACAAGTCGTTTCGTCCTACACCTTTACCGGTAGAGATAAATATGGATGCAGAGATGATTTCTCTGCTTACAGATGCAACAAAGGCTTTAGCAACATTAGATACATTGTCGAGTTATATTCCCAATATGAATTTATTTGTGTCTATGTATGTGCGTAAAGAAGCATTATTGTCATCACAGATTGAAGGAACACAGGCAACTTTGGA
>JAZQJX010000060.1:0-24692 GCA_045541875.1 Clostridia bacterium
CTTGAAAAACAAACAATTTTATCTTGTTTTAGGTTCAAAGAATTTTCGGTGTAGTGTTTTTGCGGCAATGCGAGGCAAAAACACAGTAAATGCTGACGCATTTGCGAGTATTTTAACAAAGCAGTGGCGTAAAAACACACAACCAAAACGGGTTCGGATGCTGACGCAACTGCTTAAGGAAAAAGTGGCTGTAAATTAATTTGGTAAATTAATTTACACTCCCTTTAATTTTACTGAATTCTTATTTCCTGCTTTTTAATAGCAAACTGTATGAACAAAATGTTGACAATCATTATAATCAAAGATACAAAGGAAAGGAATTGCTGTCCGTACATGGGTATTCCCATAAAAACATTTCCGTTTGCCTGAATATAGGAAAGTATTTTCCCTGCCACAAGGGCTGTGGAAAATCCCAAACTTCCGCTGATTGCAGTTTTTATTGCCATGGCATATACAAAATATTTCTGATCCACATAACTGTAGGTTATATTGAAAGAATTCTGATTGGTGCCTGCAAAACTCACATTGAAGAAGATGCTGTAGACTATAATTCCCCACCTTGTTGAATTTGTGGTAAAGACAAGAGCCAGAAGTCCGACTGATTCCAGAATATATCCAAGTCTCAATCCGTCTGCAAAACTTGTTTTGTCAGAGTATTTCCCAAAGGGAACAGAAACCAGAATTCTTCCTGCATTTGCCACCATATTTATGACCTGAACTGCAGTAACGCTATAGAGAAGATCCACTGTTTTGAAAGTTGCTATGAACCCTAATGAAAAATATCTTGAAATACTCACAAGCGTTGTCATAATTATGACATTTCTGAAACTTTTGTTCCCGAAGGTGTTTTTCATTATGTCCCTGAAAGGAACTTTTTCACCCTTATCCTCTTTTACCTCAAAGTCTCTTTTTATGTACGAAAGGGATATGAAATTTAAAACAGCAATAACAAGAATTGATATGGCAATAAACAAAAATGCACCGCGTATATTGTCAAGACCTTCAAAATGGTCAACAATGGCACCTGCTGTAAGGGTGAATATGATTCCCGAAACCAAAGATACGATTTCTCTCACCGCAGAAAACCTTCCCCGCCGCCTGGGGGAAACAAAGGAATTTGCCCATCTGAAAAGATAGGGTGAAACAAGTTGAATGGATATCTGTGCCGTGAGCATAACTCCCATTACCACAAAGGGTTTTGCCCCATCTGACACAGGCAGAAAAGGAAGCATAAATAAAGATGCATACATCGCCATACTTATCATCTGACCAAAGATGGTGACAGATTTATGCTTTCTTGGGTTCACATTCAAAACCATTGTGAGAAGTTGAAACAAAAAAGCAACATTTACGAGAGAAGAAATTATTCCGATCATAGCATCACTTATGCCCATATGAGTGAGAAGTTTTGCTAAAAATACATCCCCCGCAAGAATTGTCACAAAATATTCAAAAGTTGACTGAGCAATATACATCACTCTCGACCGCTTGTATTCACGGGAATCAAACTTGTTTTTATCAACAGTATCCATATGTCCGCACCTCTTTGAGAGTTTTTATAACAACAGTATATTCTTTCTTTCACCAATGTATAGAATATCACATATTTTTAAAAAGTAAATAGACAAAACCGCCATCTTCTTGGAAATTTTACCTCAGTATATGATTATTCTGCCTTGCAATTTTTTTGAAATGTTTTGGCTTTCAAAAATATACACAGTATATATTTATTTTCTTCGAAAAACATTGACAAAAGGGAAAATAAAGGATATAATATCAAAAGATGTTGATTTTTCAACATCTCAAATTGTCGAAATGCATATAATTAACTACAGACAAAATTTCAGGTCTGCAGATATGCCAAAATCCAGAAATCCAGGAGGAAAAAATGACTGACTTATCCGGACTCATACACACAACCTGTGAAAAATTTGCCAAAAGAAATGCTTTTATGCTGAAAGAAAACAAAAAGATTTTCACTGTTACCTTTGAAGATTTTGAAAAAAGAATCATCCGCATGGCAACAGGGCTTAAAAAAAGAGGAATTACAGAGTGCAATGTCATCATCAGCGGAAAAAATTCCTATGAATGGGTGGTATCATTCCTTTCTGCAATTTATGCAGGATGCGTTGTTGTTCCCCTTGATGCATCACTGCCTGCGGAAGAATACAGCCGTATAGTAAAAAGAAGTGATGCAAAAGCAATCTTGTTCTCACCCGACATTGAAGAAAAATGTCTTTGTCAGGAAACAGAAATAAAAATCCCCTTTTCCGAAATTGAATCTCTGGAAGAAGAGGGCAATTTTGAACTCCCCGAAAAGATGAGTGATGACCTTGCAATCATTCTTTTCACCTCAGGAACAACTGCAAATTCAAAAGCGGTTATGCTCTCACACAAAAACTTTGTGTCAAACGTGGAAAGTCTTTCAAAGTGGGAAGACTTCAGAGCGGAAGACAGATATCTTGCACTTCTCCCCTTCTTCCACGCCTTTGGAATCACAGGCTTTTTAGTATACTTCTACCATGGTGCATGCACTGCTTTTTGCGAAGGTCTGAGAATCAAAAAAGCCTTCACAGACTATACCATCACTGCCTTTGTTGCAGTTCCTCTCATTCTTGACAAAATGAAAGCAAACATTTTGTCACACATCGAAAAAACAGGCAGAGGCAAAAAATTCAACTTTGCAAGAAAACTTTCGGGATTTTTAAGAAAATTCGGAATTGACATAAGACGAAAACTTTTTGGCGAAATCCACAAACAACTGGGCGGCGGAATCCGCCTTATCATCACCGGTGCTGCCGCAATCTCAAAGGAAACTGCAGACTTTTATAATGACATCGGCATGACTCTCATTCAGGGCTACGGACTTTCTGAAACAGCCCCCGTACTCTCTGCCGAAAACCCCGAAAATATGCGTGCAGGCTCTGTTGGTAAAGCACTTCCGGGAGTCGAGGTCAAAATCTTTGAGCCGGACGATGAGGGCATTGGCGAAATTATTGCAAAAGGCCCCAATATCATGCTTGGCTACAAAGACGAACCCTCACCCATATATGACGGATATTTCCACACAGGAGACATTGGAAGAATTGACTCTGACGGATACATATTCATCTGCGGTCGAAAGAAAAACGTTATTGTTCTTCCCAACGGCGAAAACGTGTTCCCCGAAGAAATTGAATCCAAAATCAATGAAATTGAGGGAGTTTTGGAATCTGTTGTATATATGACAGGCGAAAAGGCTGTTATCGGTGCAAAAGTTGTGTATGATGAAGAACTTACAAACACAGAAAAAATCGGTGTGGAATTTGAAGAAATCAATAAGACACTTGCCGAATTTAAGAAAATCAGAAAAATTGAATATACTGTTGAAGAGTTTGTAAAAACATCTACAGGAAAGATTAAACGTAATCTCATATGATATGTGATAATTTTATCGCATAATTATACATAGTATAGAAAGCCAACCGTAAAAATCGGTTGGCTTTTTATGTTCTCATTTCATAAAACTGTTTTTCCTGTCTTTTCAAAGAATTCTTTTGCCTCGGCATTTACCCTTTTTAAATCTTCATACAAAGATGTTTTCTCACCTGTTTGCGAAATGGGGTGATTGTGCCACCACCCTCCTGTATAGCACGCCCACATAAAGGTTTTTGCACCGTATTTTATGGCATTTAAAATCTGAAATCTCATCTGCTCCAAAGATATGACTTTCTTCTTATCAGATGAACTCACCTGCCCCACAACCCACATTTCTTTTCCGTATTTCTTGCACGCATCTGACACAATGGAAAGATTTTCAAGATACAAATCTGTGTTTTCGCAGGAATAGGGATAGTGGTCAAAACACACATAGTCAAGAGGAACGGTTTGGCAGTATTTTTCTATATATTCTCTGTAAGTTTTGCATCCCCACTGCCTTTGCCTTTCGCTTTCGTCAGATGTTGCATACACTCCGTAGTTGGCGTATAAATTTGTGTAGGGAAAAGGTGTGATATTTTTTGTTTCAAAGAGGTTTACTATTTTTTCAAGATAAGGAAAATCCTTTGATGAAATCTCGTCTCCCATATCAATTCCCCAAACTGCACTATGATGAACATATTCATCAAGTGCAGTTTTATATTTTTCCAAGGGACAACTCTTTTCCATCTCACCGCTTTTTTCACCGTCTCCGCCCCACCAGTTGGGCAAAACTCCCGTGAGAATTGCAAAAATGGAATGCTCACTTAACATATCAAGAGTTTTTTTGTCATAGTCCAAAGACACAATGAAGTCTATCATTGCATCTTTAATGTCTTTTATGTGGATTTCTGTCCGTGCATACGGTCTTAGTATGTATGCTCCGATATTAAACTTATTATCCATAAATTCTATCCTTTATGGCTCTGAAATTTTCTTCAGAAGTCCCATATTTTTGTGAAGGAATATTAAACGGCGGACGAAGTTTCCCATCGGGATCGAATCTGTCCATGCCACCCAAAAGACCATGGTGGTCTGTTCCGCCTGAAATGTAGAGATTGTATTTTTTTGCAATTTTTTCTGCCTCATAAGAGTCTTCGTCATTAAGGTCTGGGTGCCACACTTCAATACCTTTAAGTCCCATTTTCACAAGGTCCGGAACAAATTGAAGTTGATTTTTGGGGTGAGCAATTGTTGCAATTCCTCCTGCATTGTTAACAAGTTCAATAACCTCATGAACCTCCCAGATTCTGTTTGGCATAATGTCATATACAAACTGATTTTCAGGGCCATAACCAAAAGCAGTTTTTCTGAAATTGTCATAGTCTTTCATTGTCACGTCTCCCTTTTTCAAAAGGGTTCTGAACACATGATCAACACAAAGCCACTCAACACCGGGATTTGCTCTTTTAACATCTTCCCAGTCTATTCCCTCTATGATGCCTTTTTCAATATCAATGTCAAAGAGAGTTTTTGTTCTGAAAGTTTCCCTTTCAGCCATAAGACGACAGTATTCTCTTATGCCCTTGTCGTTTATGTCAAAATCAAGGCCTGTTATGTGAAAGTGGTCATCACCGACACAGGTAAATTCTATTCCTGTGATATATTCCATGCACATTCTTTTGCATGCATCAGTATATTCTTCAATACCGCTCATGGCATCGTGGTCTGTGAGAGCAACTGCCCCATACCCTTCGCCTCTTGCCATTGCAACAAGTTCTGTGGGGGTAAATTCACCGTCGGAATGAATCGAGTGCATATGAAGATTTGCATATAGTTTTTTAAAGTTTTCCATTTATATTCTTCCTTTATGTATTATTTTTCTGACACATCAAAATTCCAGTTCATCTCTGAAATATCCTCTTGTGTCTGCTCTTTTTCCAAACTTGTCACCTATGGACACTCTCACAAAAATCGCTCTTTCATCAATTTCAAAATCTGCTGACGTGACTGTTTCACCATCTTTTGCATAAACTTTTTTGGTCGACTTACTGCCTGTGTACACTATGATATTATCAACAGGAGAACACTCAATGTGAATTTTTCTGCCATCCATTGAAACTTCTTTGAAAGTAGGTCCCATTGATGAATACATTTCTCCCTTCTCCATTGCCTCAAAAATGGAATCATAGGTAAATTCCTTTGGCATAATCATCGTGAATCCGCCATAGGAATCACACTTTGGATGGTCATCGGGATAGCCATTGTGATTGTCATCTGCACTGTGGCAGAAAACTTTTTTTCCGTTATACAAAAGTTTGTTATAGAGATTTGCGTTATATTCAACGGCATTTGATTTGTATGCAGAATAGTTGCACATTTCCATGCTGAAAAACCCTTCATACTGCATTATGCTTTTTTCATCTTCCATCGACCAGCAAGGGTGATTGTAGGCAACAATATATCCGTTTTCTTTTGCTTCTTTTATAAACTGATTGATATATGAAACACTGTATTCTCTTGTGACCTGAGAGCCTTTTTTTATCAGGCTTTCCTTTCTTTCTTCTGACAAATACTTACAATAAGGCGCATTATAACATATGATGGTTTCATCTTTCGGATCTCTGGCAAAAAGATTCAGATGTGTTTCTTTTTCGTACAAGTCATAAGTTGCGTTTTTGTCTTTTCTTATGTATGCCTCATAACCCGTTATGGTTATAAATTCTTCATCGTCAAGATATGAATGAGACTTTGGACACTCGTGGTCTGTTATGGACAGAATTGAATATCCTTTTTTCTTGTACATATCTTTTAATTCCTTTGGCGTTCTTTTTCCGTCGGAAAAAGTGCTGTGACAGTGAAGATTTGCTTTGTACTGCTTCTTTTTTGGGGAAATGAGATATATCATATGCCCAACCTCCTTTATTGCCTCTTTAAATTATACTCTCATAACATGAATTAATCAAGCAAAATGAAAAATTATCAAAAAATAAAGCAAAAAGTGACAAAGAGAGTCTCAGGGAAATATAATTGTTGATTTTATTTTTCTTTTGGTGTATCATAATTATATCATTAAGACATAAAGGAATTTATGGAGGTCAGACGTGAAAACAACTGTAAAAGAAATATATTCAAGCCCCGAAACTTTCAGCGAAAAGGAAGTTAAGATATCAGGCTGGATAAGGACTATCCGTTCATCCAATGTTTTTGGGTTTATCGAAATTAACGACGGAACTTTTTTCAAAAATATACAGGTGGTTTTTGAAAAGGATATAATAGAAAATTATCGCGAAATTGCATCAATGAATGTGGGGGCTTCCCTTAACATATGCGGCACGCTTGTTCTTACCCCTGATGCAAAACAGCCCTTTGAAATTAAAGCAAAGGAAATTGAGATTGAAGGCCTTTCATCACCTGATTATCCTTTGCAGAAAAAAAGACATTCTTTTGAATTCCTGAGGACAATTGCCCATCTTCGCCCCCGCACAAACACCTTCAGCGCAGTTTTCAGAATACGCTCTCTTGCAGCCTATGCCATTCACAAATTCTTTAATGAGCGCAGATTTGTTTATGTTCACACACCAATCATCACCGCAAGTGACTGTGAGGGTGCGGGAGAAATGTTTAAGGTCACAACTCTTGATATGAATTCTCTTCCCCTGTCAGATAGCGGAGAGGTGGATTTTTCCGGGGACTTTTTCGGAAAGAGTGCAAATTTAACTGTCAGCGGACAGTTAAATGCGGAAACCTATGCCCTTGCATTCAGAAACATATACACCTTTGGGCCCACTTTCAGAGCAGAGAATTCAAACACAACCCGTCACGCAGCAGAGTTCTGGATGATTGAGCCTGAAATTGCATTTTCCGACCTTTCAGACGATATGGCTCTTGCGGAAGATATGCTTAAATACGTCATTAACTATTGCCTTGAAAACGCTCCCGAAGAAATGGAATTTTTCAATTCATTTGTGGACAAGGGGCTTATTGAAAGACTAAAAAATGTTGCAAACTCGGACTTTGGAAGAATCACATATACAGAGGCTATTGAGATTTTAGAAAAAAACAACGACAATTTTGACTTCCCTGTTCATTGGGGAAGCGACCTTCAGACAGAGCACGAAAGATATCTGACAGAGGTTGTGTTCAAACGCCCTGTCTTTGTAACAGATTATCCAAAGGAAATCAAAGCCTTTTATATGAGACTCAATGACGATGGAAAAACCGTTGCCGCAATGGATTGCCTTGTTCCGGGAATCGGCGAAATCATCGGCGGAAGTCAGAGAGAAGAAAGAGAAGATGTTCTCATTGAAAGAATGGAAGAGATGGGACTCAAAAAAGAAGATTACTCATGGTATCTTGAACTCAGACGTTTCGGCGGAACAAAACACGCAGGTTTTGGCCTTGGATTTGAAAGAGCAGTTATGTATCTTACAGGAATGTCAAACATAAGAGACGTTATTCCTTTCCCCAGAACCGTGGGAAATGCGGAATTTTAAAAAAGGATAAGATTAACGCTCATATTATCACGTACAAAAAAAGAGAGTGTGTCAATACTCTCTTTTTTTACTGTATAGGAAATTACGCAGAATTTAGTTCGCGAGACAAGATGTATATCAAATTACGCCCGCGACTTGGGTGCAGGCTCAGCCTGCTTTTTTATAATCCAAGTATATTTTTATGATGTCCTACGTCAAGAAGTAAAATAATAATCCCATTTTCATATTTCCACAAAATACGAATATCCATATTAACACTCATTTCAAAAACATTATCAAGTCCCTGCACCTTTTTTGTGCGCAAAGATGGATAAAATGGATTTTGAACAAACAATCTTAGTTTGTTTGCAACCAATTTCTGTTCCTGACTTGTCAATGATTTCAAATTCTTTTCAAATTCCTTTGTGTATTTTAACTTATACATCGTCTATATTTATTCCCATATCCGCAAACATATCTTCAACTGTATCAAAACTATCCTGCAAAGAAAGTTCATTTTCGGAATCCTTTATCAATTTTGCAATTTTCAACAATTTATCTTTGGGATATACTACAACAGGACAAAGAAATATTCCGCCATCTTTTTCTACAATGTCAAATTTATCTCCTTCGGAAATTCCTAATTTTTTAATAATTTCCGCCGGTATGGTAATTTGAGAACGACCTCTGATTTCTGCCAGCATATTCATTCGCTCCTCACATATTCTGAAATTCTGATTTTCTCACATTATTATTATATGCTGTTTTTTCAAATAAGTCAATATTATTTTCAAAATTTCAAAAAATACCGAAAATATGGTGCAATAAACACAAAACATACGCCCATTTTAAAGATTTGTTTTCTTTAAAACGGGCGTTTTTTATTTCCTGCACTTTGCGGTGCGTTCACTTTTCGGAAGTCTGAAGACAATCAAAAACGGACGCAGACGAGGATACACGAAGCAGACAGTACTTTTACCTTATAAAAGGATACGGCAATGAGCATTTCCGCAGTAAGCAAAGTGCCTAAATTCTGTTTTTGGCTTATTGCCAAAAACTACATTAAAAACATACGCCCATTTTAAAGATTTGTTTTCTTTAAAATGGGCGTTCTGTAATTCCTGCACTTTGCGGTGCGTTCACTTTTCGGAAGTCTGAAGACAATCAAAAATAGACGCAGACAAGGAAACGCGAAGCAGACAGTACTTTTACCTTATAAAAGGATACGGCAATGAGCATTTCCGCAGTAAGCAAAGTGCCTAAATTCTGTTTTTGGCTTATTGCCAAAAACTACATTAAAAAATCACGCTCATTTTAAAGATTTAGTTTCCTTAAAATGAGCGTCTATTATTTTTTTCTGCACTTGCGGTGCGTTCGCTTTTTGGAAGTCTGAAGACAATCAAAAACGGACGCAGACGAGGAAACGCGAAGCAGACAGTACAAAGGTACGGCAATGAGCGTTTCCGAAGTAAGCAAAGTGCCTCAATTCTTTGTTTTTGGCTATATGCCAAAAACTACATTAAAAACATACGCCCATTTTAAAGATTTGGTTTCTTTAAAATGGGCGTTTTTTATTTCCTGCACTTTGCGGTGCGTTCGCTTTTTGGAAGTCTTCCTACACTCTTTCGTGGAATGTTCGCGATATTACTTCCAGTTGCTGTTCTTTTGAAAGCCTGTGGAAGTTCACCGCATATCCCGAAACCCTTATGGTGAGCATAGGATATTTATCGGGGTTTTCATAGGCTTCAATAAGCATATCACGATTTAAAACGTTAACATTAAGATGCTGTGCACCCTGACAGAAATATCCGTCAAGAATGTTCACAAGGTTGTCCACTCTCTCAGTCTTGCTTTTTCCAAGAGCGGAGGGAACAATTGAGAATGTGTTGGAAACACCATCCTGACAAACATCTTTGTAGGGGATTTTTGCAACGGAGTTAAGAGATGCCAATGCCCCTGATTTGTCTCTTCCATGCATGGGGTTTGCACCGGGAGCAAGAGGCTCGCCCTGTTTTCTTCCGTCGGGGGTTGTGCCTGTCTTTTTGCCGTACATAACATTACTTGTAATGGTGAGGGCAGAAAGGGTGTGTTTTGCATTTCTGTAGAGTTTATGTTTTTTAAGTTCCGAACTGAACTTTTTAACAATGTCAACTGCCAGCATATCCACACGGTCATCGTCATTTCCGTATTTGGGAAAATCTCCGACAGTTTCATAATCTGTTACAATACCGTCTTCATTTCTTATGGGAAGAACCTTTGCATATTTTATGGCAGAAAGGCTGTCTGCGGCAACGGAAAGACCTGCAATTCCAAATGCCATAAGTTTTTCGGGATCTGTGTCGTGAAGAGCAAGTTGGCTTGCTTCGTAGGCATATTTATCATGCATATAATGAATGATATTATTTGCTTTAACATACATTCCTGCAACAAATTCCATCACTTTTTCATAGTTTTCCCAAACTTTTTCATATGAAAGAACATCATCGGTTATGGGTTCTATTCCGGGGACAACTTTCACTCCCGTGATTTCATCAACACCGCCGTTTATTGCATAAAGGAGACTTTTTGCAATGTTGCATCTTGCACCGAAGAACTGCATCTGTTTGCCCATTCTCATTGCAGATACACAGCAGGCAATTGCATAGTCATCGCCGTAGAGAGGTCTCATAACAGTGTCGCTTTCATACTGAATGGAATCAGTTTTAATTGAAATCTCTGCACAGAACTTTTTGAAGTTTTCGGGAAGATTTTCATCCCAGAGTACTGTAAGGTTTGGCTCAGGGGATGTGCCAAGATTTATGAGGGTGTGAAGATATCTGAAAGATGTTTTTGTAACAAGGGCTCTTCCGTCAAGTCCCATACCGCCCACAGATTCAGTCACCCATGTGGGATCTCCGCCGAAAAGTTCGTTATATTCAGGTGTTCTAAGGTGTCTTATGAGACGGAGTTTTATTATGAGTTGGTCAACAAGTTCCTGCGCTTCTTCTTCTGTGATGATTCCTGCTTCCAAATCTCTTTGAATGTATATGTCAAGGAAAGTTGATGTTCTTCCGATACTTGTTGCAGCACCGTTATTCTCTTTTGTTCCTGCAAGATATGCAAGATAGAGATTCTGAACTGCCTCTTTCGCCGATACCGCAGGCTTTGTGATGTCAGCGCCATAAGTCTTGGCCATACGTTCAACTTCTTTCAAAGCCTGTATCTGCATATTAATTTCCTCACGAAGTCTTATGTTGGAATCCGTCATATCTCCCTCAAGTTTTTTGAGGTCGTTTTGCTTGTCTTCAATGAGTCTTTCGGTTCCATAGAGAGGAACTCTTCTGTAGTCACCGATAATTCTTCCTCTGCCGTAGGCATCAGGGAGACCTGTTAAAAGTCCTGCACTTCTTGCAAGTCTCACCTCTGTGGGATATGCATCAAAAACTCCCTGATTGTGAGTTTTTCTGTATTGTGCAAAGTGAGAATGAATGTCTGCATCCAGAACGTAACCGTATTTATCAAGACATTGCTGTGCCATTCTCATTCCGCCATAGAGGTTTACCATTCTCTTTAAGGGAGCATCTGTCTGAAGTCCCACAATTGTTTCATTTTCTTTGTCAATATATCCGGGGGCAAAGTTACATATGCCGGAAATTCTTTTTGTTTCCACATCATAAACCCCGCCGCGTTTTCTCTCTTCCATCAGAAGTTCAACGCATCTGTCCCAGACTTTTTTTGTTTTTTTGCTGGGGCCGGACAGAAACTTGCCTGTGCCTTCATAAAGAGTGTAGTTATTCTGTATAAAATCACGGACATTTATTTCCGTTTGCCATATTCCGCCGTTAAACTCTTTTCTCTCTTTCATAGCGTTTTTCCTCCAAAGTATTTTTTTCTGAAAAATTCACACTTCTCCTTGTCCATCGCATCGGTTTTTTCCAAATGAGGATTAATTCCAAGTGCCTTATACTTATATTCTCCCATTTTGTGAAAAGGAAGAAGTTCAACATCCTTATAAAAAGGAATCTCGTTTTCTATGTAAATTTTAAGATTTTTCATATATTCGTCTGTGTCATTTATTCCGGGGACAACAACCTGCCTTATGATTGTTTCGGGTCTGACTCTTTTTAGTGCTTCAATAAAATTTTCACACTCTCCCATTTCCCTCTGACACATTTTTTTGTAGGAATCCTCATCTGTTGCTTTAACATCAAAAAGAACAAGATCGCAAAGTTCTAAAATTTCATCATATCCACCCACACCCACACCTGATGTATCAAGACAGGTGTGAATTTTTTCTTCTTTGCATTTTTTTAAGATTTTCAGAAGAAAATCCCTTTGTAAAAGAGGTTCTCCTCCCGAAAATGTGACTCCCCCTCCGCTTCTTTCAAAATAAGGCCTGAAGCGAAGAATTTTTTTCAAAAGATCATCAGATGAAATTTCGCTTCCATCCGACATATCCCAGGAATCGGGATTGTGACAAAAAAGGCATCTCAGGGGGCATCCTTTAAAAAACACTACAGTTCTTATGCCGGGGCCGTCCACAAGCCCCATAGATTCAATTGACAATATCTTTCCTTTTGCCATATTAACCCCCAAAAAAAAGCCGCCACAGGGCAAATTCTGTCTGCCCAGACGGTCGGCTACCAAAGGTCATACTCCCCTGCAGGTATTTCTGCATAATCCGTCAGTTGTATGACATCTGTATTATATAATACTTTACATATTTTGTCAACACCTAATTTTTAAAAAAATCACAATATATTGTGGTGTGGACATAAAAATAACACAATATGTGTAAAATATAACAATAAATATGTGCATATATACATAATTTAAAAGAACAGGGCGTCAAAAATTTGTTGATTACATCTATTAACTATTGTTGTCTCACTGATTGATTTTCAATCAGTGAGAATGAATTGCACCTTATGGTGCATGAATTGACAACTTCGTTGTCATGAATTTTCGCTTCGCTCAATGAATTGAATCCCAAGGTGATTCATTAAAGTTCAAACACGTCTACGACGAGTTTGTTCCATAATGTTTGCATAGCAAACAATTCATGAAACCGGTTTCAATTCATGCCGAAGGCAAATCATGACGGATTCGCCGTCAATTCATTGCCTTATAAACCCCAATTTAATTTACTGAATGTCAAAAAAAGAGGCGTAAAAATTCTTTTTACGCCCCGTTTGATTATTCAAACATACCCTGATACATATTCATATATTTTTGTGCGCTTTCTTTCCAGCTTGTATCAAGTTTCATAATCTTTTTTCTTAAATTGTCAAGAGAATTTTTGTTTTTGAAAAATTCCGTTGCTCTCTCCACCGCTCCCAGCATATCGTGAGCATTGAACACTTTGAAAGTGAACCCTCTGCCCTCTCCTGTCTCTATGTTGTAAGGTTCAACAGTATCCACAAGTCCGCCGGTTTCTCTTACGATAGGAATAGAACCATAGCGCATTGCAATAAGTTGTGAAAGTCCGCAAGGTTCTGATTTCGAAGGCATCAGGAAAAAGTCTGATGCAGCATAGATTCTGTTTGCCAGAACAGGATCAAACAAAATTTTTGCACATACTGTTTCGGGATGAACATAGGAAAGGAATTTGAACATTTCTTCATAATGCTCATCACCTGTTCCCACAACAACAAGTTGAATGTCCATGTTAGCAAGATTGTCTGCAACCCATTCCACAAGTTCAAGACCTTTATGCTTCACAAGTCTTGTTATCATTGCAACAATCGGAACATCATCTCTCACGGGAAGTCCAAGGTCTTTTTGAAGTGACGCTTTGCATTTTGCTTTTCCCGAAAGGTCTGTGGCTTTAAATTTAAAATCAATTGTGTTGTCTTTTTCAGGATTATATAACGCGGTGTCAATCCCATTTACAATTCCGAGAGTTTTGTATTTATTCTCTGAAATTATGCTTTCAAGTCCATGGGCAAAATATGCATACTGAATTTCGTTTGCATAAGTCTCGGAAACCGTTGAAAGGCGGTCACAAAGAACAATTGCTGTTTTCATTGCATTTATCATACCGTCCTGAGTGCAGACATTTCGCCATCTCTCATCCACTCCGAGAACTTCAGAAAGAAAATCAGCATCTGCTTTTCCCTGATATTCAATGTTGTGAATTGTAAAAACGGTTCTTACTTTTTTAAGTTTCTCAACATCACCGTAAAGAGCCTTTAAAAAGAGAGGCAAAAACCCTGTCTGCCAGTCGTTGCAATGAATCACGTCAGGTTCAATATCAAGATGAATCAAAGATTCTAAAATTGCCTTTGAAAAAAATGCAAATCTCTCGCCGTCGTCGGGATAACCATAGAGAGAATCTCTGGCAAAATAGTCATCGTTATCTATAAAATACCATGTAACTTTTGACCTTTTCCCTCTACCTGCCGCCTTGCCTTTTATCTCTGCCTTAAAAAGTCCCACATAACTGTTTCGCCAGGCAAGAGGCATATAAAAACTTGTGACATATTCTATGTTAAGTTCGGGATTGTTTTTGATTTTTGCATAGTATGGCACAAAAACTATTGCCTCTGTGTCAGGAAGTTTTGAAAGTGCGGGCGGAAGAGAACCTAAAACGTCTCCAAGTCCTCCGGATTTTATAAAAGGTGCGCCTTCACTTGCTGCAAATAATATTTTCATATATGCCCTCCTTAAATGGTGTCTCCTTTGTGAATGATTATGGGCGATGATGAACCGCCTATCAATGTTGCTCCCGGTGTGATGGTAACATTTTTGTCAATGATTGCATTTTCTATTTTTGCACCCTTACCTATCACAGAGCCCTGCATGATAATTGAATTTTTGATTTTAGCACCCTCGTCCACTGTTACATCTCTGAACACAACTGCATTTTCAAGTTTGCCTTTTATTACGCATCCGTCTGCTATCAGACAATCGTTCGTACTTGAACTATCGGAATAATATGTGGGTGCTTCGTCTCTCACCTTTGTGTATATGGGAGATTTTGAACTGAAAATATCTTCTCTTATGCTCTCTTCCATAATTCGGAAGTTGTTCTTGAAATATGAAAGAATGCTGTGGTTACGAAGAACAGGGCCTTTGAACTCATACACATTGACAGACACAGAATCATCGGCAAATCTTGAAAGAAGAAAATCCCTTTCAAAACTGTAGCGTCCTCTTGAAACATAGTTGTTGATTATGCTTATGAGATATTTTCTCTCCACAATAAACATTCCCATACCAATCATGGAATTTTCACCAAGGTCCTGACCGATTGACATGTCAACTGCAAGTCCCGATTCACCTTTTTTCAAAACAAGGTCTGAATCCATTGACTCATATGACCTGAGGTCACGGCTTGCAATTGCTGTTACATCTGCACCTGATTCAACATGGCTTTTGAGTGCCTTTTTAAAGTTTATGTTACATATAACGGTTGTGTCGCACATAACAACATAGTCAGGCTTGTTGGACTGCAGAAACTGAACTGCATTTGAAAGGGCTTCGAGGTTTCCTCTGTACACATTTGTTGCACCTGAGGCAAAGGGAGGAAGAATGTAGAAACTTGCATTCTTTCTGCTTAAATCCCATTCCTGACCGGAGCCGAGATGATCCATGAGGGACTGATAGTTATATTTTGTAATCAGACCTATGGATGAAATGTGAGAGTTTACCATATTTGACAAAACAAAGTCCACAAGGCGGTAACGTCCTCCGAAAGGAAGTGACGCAACTGTCCTTTTCATTGTAAGATCACCGAGTGATGTGTCATAAACATTTGAAAAAATTATTCCTGTCATTTTCATAATTTTTGCCCCCTCACTGTGTGATAACTTCGCCTGCACCGATTGCGGTGGAATGGCCGATTACACAAATGTCTTTTTTATCGCCGTCATCGGGAACTTCGCCGACTTTGGCATTCATTCCGATTATGCTCTCCTGTCCGATGATTGCATATTTTATTACTGCACCGCTTTTAACTTCAACATCAGGCATCAGAACGCTGTTTATGATTATTGCATCTTCTGAAATTTTGCACCCTGTGGAAATTACGGAGTTTTTCACGCTTCCCTTAACTGTACAGCCCTCTGCAATGAGAGAATTGCTGACATCGGCAGATTTTGTAATGAGTGTCGGGGGTTCTGCATAGTTTCGGGCAAAGATTTTATAGTTTTTGTCCTTTAATTCAATGGGTACCGACGGATCTAAAAGATCCATATTTGCTTCCCAGAGACTCTGAAGAGTTCCGACATCTTTCCAGTAGCCGTCAAACTGATAGGCAAAAAGTTTTTTCCCGTCGCCAAGAAGTGCAGGAATAACATTTTTTCCAAAGTCATTTGAGGATTTCGGATCAGCCTCGTCTGCTATCAGATATTCTTTTAATATATCCCAATTAAAGAGATATACACCCATAGATGCCTTTGTGCTCTTTGGCTTTTTGGGTTTTTCTTCAAATTCATATATGGAATCATCTTCATTTGTGTTCATAATTCCGAAACGTGATGCCTCTTCAATGGGAACATCAAGAACTGCTATTGTACACTCTGCCCCTTTTTCCTTGTGGAAAGAAAGCATTTTTTCATAGTCCATTTTGTAGATGTGGTCACCTGAGAGAACAAGAACATATTCAGGCTCATAACGGTCAACAAAGTTGATGTTCTGATATATTGCATTTGCCGTACCTTTGTACCATTCGCTTTTGTTGCTCTTTGCATAGGGCGGCAGGATGTGAACACCGCCAAAGTTTCTGTCAAGGCCCCAGGGCGAACCTGTGCCTATGTAGTCATTGAGTTCAAGGGGTTGATACTGTGTCATAATTCCCACAGTGTCTATCCCTGAATTGACGCAATTTGACAAAGGAAAGTCAATTATGCGATATTTTCCTCCAAAAGGTACTGCAGGTTTTGCAGTCTCCTGTGTGAGAACTTTGAGACGGCTTCCCTGTCCTCCTGCAAGAAGCATGGCAATACATTCCTTGCTTTTTCCCCTTATCATTTTTCATACGCCTCCTGATTTATTTTTTGATAATACAAAACCGACATTGCAGGGAGCGTGAGAGAGATGCTCTCGTCACATCCATGCATGGGTTCACTTTTTGATTTTCTCACATTCAGTCTTGTGCCTTTTCCGCCGTATGATAACTTGTCCGTGGAAAATATGCACTTGTATGTTCCTTTTTCGGGAACTCCTATTTTGTAATTCCTTCTTTCAACAGGACAGAAATTACAAACAACAATAATTTCATTTCCCTTTTTGTCTATTCTTCTGAAAGAAATTACGCTTTGTGAATTGTCATCATTGCTTATCCACTTAAATCCCTCCCAGTCAGAATCGTTCTCCCAAAACTGACTGTGGGAAATATAGAAATTGTTAAGGTCTTTAACAAACTTTTTCGTCTTTTTGTGAGCATCGTATTCCAGCAGAAGCCAGTCAAGTTCCTTTTCGGGATCCCACTCAATGAACTGAGCAAATTCATTTCCCATAAATGAAAGTTTTTTCCCGGGATGTGCCATCATGTATGCATAAAAGGCTCTTAAGTTTGCAAACTTCTCATCATATGTCCCCGGCATTTTTCCTATCATTGAACACTTTCCGTGGACAACCTCGTCATGGGAAAGAGGAAGAATGAAGTTTTCGGAAAATGCATAGGTGAGGGAAAATGTTATGTTGTTATGTTTCCCTTTTCTGAAAAGCGGATCTGTGGACATATAGGAAAGCATATCGTTCATCCATCCCATATTCCATTTGAAGTTAAATCCAAGCCCCCCGTCATAGGTGGGTTTTGTCACCATTGGAAATGCGGTGGATTCTTCTGCTATCATTAAAACCTTCGGATCATTTGAAAAAGCGGTTTCATTGAGTTTTTTCAAAAAGTCAATTGCCTCAAGGTTATAGTTTCCGCCAAAAACATTGGCTCTCCACCGGCCGTCTTTTTTTCCGTAGTCAAGATAGAGCATTGATGCAACCGCATCCACTCTGAATCCGTCTATGTGATAAACTTCCTGCCAGAAACTTATGTTTGATGTGAGGAAAGATATGACTTCGCCTTTTCCATAGTCAAAAATACGGGTGTTCCAGTCGGGATGTTCATTTTTTAAAGGATCGGAATATTCGTAGCAGAAACTTCCGTCAAACTCAAAAAGTCCGTGGGCATCTTTTGGAAAATGTGCTCCCACCCAATCCAGAATAACATATATGCCCTCTTTGTGGCATCTTTCAACAAAATATGCAAAATCTTCAGGCGTGCCATATCTTGAAGTGGGGGCATAATAACCTGTGACCTGATATCCCCAGGAAAGGTCATAGGGATACTCTGTTATGGGCATAAGTTCAATGTGGGTGTAGCCCATTTCCTTTGCATATCTGACGATTTCGTCACCGCTTTGCCTGTAGGTGAAAAAATTGCCGTCTCTGTGTCTCATCCAGGAGCCAAGATTCACCTCATAGATGTTCATGGCACTTTCCATATGATTTACTTTTGCTTTTTTCTTTAAAAACTCTTTGTCTCTTACCTTTATCTTGGTGTAGTCGTATACCTTCGATGCAGTTTCAGGTCTTGTGCAGGCGTGAAAGGCATAAGGATCAGATTTATATATATATCCTTTGTTTTTGGTTTCAATATAATACTGATAGTTGTCATATTGTTTTGCAACATCCGAAAACCCTTCCCATATACCGCCGCCAAGATATTGCATTTTTGGGGCATTTTTGTCCCATCCGTTAAAGTCTCCCACAACGCTGACAGATTTTGCATCAGGCGCCCAGACTCTGAATATATAGCCATTTCCCGATTTGTGACAACCAAGGAACTTATATGCATCTTTTGACTTTCCTGATAAAAAAAGGTCTGTCATTTCTTTCATTTCAAAGTCTTTCATTTTTTCCGCCTTTCGTAATTTTTATTGTTTTGTAAAAAATCTATAATTGTATTTTAATAATTATATCACATTTAGGATAATATTACCATATTTATTCCTGACAAATTATTTGCCCGATTTTCATTAAAAAGCAACAATATTATATTTATATTCTTTTACGCATACATTTATGACTTTATTTACAAAGTTTAAGCCTTTTTGTCAGCATAGTCACACTCAACTTTGGCTAATATAAAATTGAAAAATAAAAAATATAGGCAGGGAGATGACAAAATTTGATTTTCAAAAAAACATCATCTGTTGCCCGTTTCACTTTGTTCTTTATATTATTCACCCTTTGTGCTCCCTCTATTCTTTCACTTTCAATTCCCGAAAAGGTTCTCATACACAAAAATGAAACTGAAGGAAAATGGCTTCCCGAAGGTGCAAAATGGATTCTTTCATCCAAAGAAACTCCATCAGAAGATGTGTGGCAAAATTCCGGCGAAAAACTTGAACAAAACAATTTTCAGAAAATTGATGCAACAGTATATCTTTGCGGATTTATCCCCTTTAAAAATGTTGACCTTTCTGTAACTGATGAAATAAAACTCACTCCCGGAGGAAATCTTGTTGGCATAAACTTAAAAACAAAAGGCGTTTTAGTTGCAGGAACAGAAAACATTGAAACGCCTGACGGAAATTTTTCTCCCGCAAAAAAATCCGGCATTAAAGAAGGCGACATAATAACATCCATAAACAAAACAAAAGTACATTCAACAGATGATGTTTCCAATCTGATATCAGAATCAAACGGTACAATTTTAATTAACGGCGAAAGAGACGGAAAAGAAATGACGTGGGAAATTCAATGCCCGAAAGACAGCAAAGATAAAAAAATCGGTCTTTGGGTGAGAGACACCGTTGCGGGAATCGGCACAGTAACATTTTATTCAGATACAGGGTTTGGTGCGCTCGGCCATCCCATATCAGATATTGACACAGGAGAATGTGTGACAATTTCTGGCGGAAGCATCTTTGGTGCATCTGTTGTTGGTGTTGAAAAAAGCGAAAAAGGCTCCCCGGGTGCATTAAAGGGGGTTTTTTCAGGAAAAAAAATCGGAGAAATTTCTGAAAACTCCCCATTTGGCATATATGGAAAAAGTTCTGTCCCCGACTATGAAAAGGTCAGCATTCAGCCAAGGAGCGAAACCAAAACGGGAGAAGCAAAAATCATTTGCGACATCGGAGATGGCAGAGAAGAATTCAGCGCAAAAATCATAAGAATTCTCCCTCACGGAGAAACCACAAAAGGAATGGTTATTGAAATCACCGACAAAAAACTCATAGAAAAATGCGGAGGTATTGTTCAGGGGATGTCGGGGTCACCGATAATTCAGAATGGCCGAATTGTGGGAGCAGTCACCCATGTTTTTGTAAATGATCCAACGAGAGGATATGGAATTTTTATAGAAAATATGTTGGCAGAAGCAGAGAAAATTAAATAAGATGAATGCTCACTTATACTGGATATAGGTGAGCATTTTTATATAAAACAAAAAATAAAAAGGACATAATTAAGCCACTATAAAATTTAAGGAGGTAAAAGAATATGCCGAAGTTTATTCCATTATCTTATTTAAAGGACACAAGCGGTATTGTTAATTACTGCAAGGAGTGCAAGGTTCCAGTTTATGTTACACGCAATGGTACACCCGAAATGGTTATTATGGATGCAGACTTTTTTGATAATTATCTCAGTCCATACATAATAGATGGTGAGATAGACGTTGCTAAAGTGCTTGAATATATGCCTTTGTTTATAAACATCAAAGCTCTTAAAAATACAGGAGAACTCAGCAAACGTTGTTCAGAAACTAAAAATGCAATTCACATTATAAAAAACGGTGTCGGCGAGCTTGTAATTATGAGCTTAGAAGTTTACAACAACTGTAAGGAAAGAGCATTAATTGCTTTGAAAAACAAACAATTTCGCAAATGCGAAAATAATGTTGCTAATTAGCATAATATATGCTATAATATTATTATACATAATGATACGTAGGAGTGAAGGAAAATGAAGGCTATCATAAATGCTAATGGTAATGAAATTACTGTTATCTCGGAAGGTAACGAGAATGATTATATTTCGCTTACTGATATTGCAAGATACAAAAGTGATGATCCAACTGCAACAATACAGAACTGGATGAGAAATAAAGACACCATTGAATTCTTGGGTTTATGGGAACAGTTAAACAACCCTGATTTTAAACCCGTCGAATTCGAGGGGTTTAAAAAAGATGCCGGTGCAAATGCGTTTACAATGTCTCCTAAAAAGTGGATTGAAAATACGAATGCCATTGGAATTATCTCAAAATCAGGGAGATATGGCGGAACATTTGCCCACAAAGATATTGCCTTTGAATTTGCTTCATGGGTATCTGCAGAATTTAAGCTATATATTATTAAAGATTATCAACGGCTTAAATCTGATGAAAACAGTCGTTTATCATTAGAATGGAATGTAAACAGAACTATTTCAAAGATTAATTATAAAATACATACTGACGCAATCAAGGACAAGCTTATTCCCCTTGGAGTTACTCCGGCACAGCAAGGAATAACTTATGCCAGTGAAGCAGAAGTCCTGAATGTAGCTTTGTTTGGGAAAACATCCAAGGAATGGCGTGCTGAAAATCCTGACAAGAAAGGAAATATCAGAGACTATGCTACAATCCAGCAACTTATAGTGCTCTCTAATCTTGAAAGTATGAATGCTGAACTCATAAAGCAAGGAGTTTCACAAAGTGACCGCTTAAAAAGGCTGAATACAATGGCGATAGAACAACTTACAACACTTATCGGCAACAGCAGTGTAAAACTTTTAGAATCTCAAAAAGGTGGTGCTGATAAATGAAAATAAGCTATAAAAAATTGTGGCACCTCCTGCTTGATAAAAATATGACTAAACTTGACTTGCGAAAACTTACAGGAATAAGCACTACCACTGTCCAAAAGTTAACCAAGGATGAATCGGTCGGTGTTGATATCCTGCTTCGTATTTGCGAAAAACTTGATGTTGGAATTGGGGAAATAATTGAGTTCTTGTAATTAGAAACTTTATAGATTTGGGGAGTGAAATATTAACTAATATCATAATAGCATCTTATTTGCAAGGGCAAATGAGGGATTAATGTTTTCTAACAATGCACACATACAATAAAATGGAAAAAATTGTAGAATTTTGTTGCTATATGTGATATAATTACTAAAAATAAATTGGAGTGATTAAATGAGATTGAAATTTGTTGTGGTGTTCTGTTACAATAAATATATAATTACAATGAAACAGCAAAGGACAATACCTTTGCCCGCTTTGTTTTAGTTTCGAAAATCAGAAGGTTTATAGAAAAAACAAGATAAATTATGCATAATAAAGGGGCTGAAAATTTATGAGGACGAGTATGGCAAAAAAGAATAAGAAGCTTAGAACAATTATTGCAGCATTGATGTGGGTCACTATATTGGCTTTGATATCAGGCTGTAGTGGCGAAAAACCGGCAGAGCAGGCTGGACCGGATGAGCCGGCAGATTTATATAATGTTGGTGACTACATAACCTTCGGCAAGTATGATTTGGACGGCAAAAAACAGAATGGAACGGAACCTATAGAATGGCTTGTGATTGACAAAAAGGACGGACAGGTGCTTGTTATCAGCAAGGATATTCTTTTCACCAATAGATTTACCAACGAAAGCCACGACAAGGATCAATGGGACAACAGCGAGATCCGTAAAATAATGAATGTTGATTTTTATGACGAAGCATTCAATGAAGATGAAAAGAATATGATAAACACCACAAATGTATTGCCCGGAAAGAATCCGTATTATGGCATTGATGCAGGAATGCCGACGGACGACAAGCTTTTTTTGTTGAGCGTAGATGAGATAACAAAGTATTTGCCATCGGAAGAATCCAGAAAATGTTCCATTTCAGAACTTGCGACACAGACAATTTACGGTTTTCCGAGTTATTGGTGCACACGGACGCCCGGTCGATCTGACGGTTCGATAGTTGTTCTGGGTTCGGACGGAGTTATTGAGTATGATGGATTCTACAAGCCTAATTATTTTGGCATTCGCCCTGCAATGTGGATAAATTCGGAATTGTTGAAGGAATATGCTCCAAAATCCGGTCAGCAAGGTGGTGGAGAAGGTGAAGACGGCGGAGAAGGCGAAAACGGCGGAAAAGGCGGTGAAACACCACCACCTGAAGCAATAATGGTTTGTGAAGTGGGAGATATAATAACCTACGGAAGGTATGAGCAGGATAATAACGCGAGCAATGGAAGAGAAAATATAGAATGGATTGTTCTTGATGTGCAGGACGGAAAAGCCCTTGTTTTCAGTCTTTGTGGTTTGGAGTGGCAACAATATAACAAAACAGATGAAGAGGTCACGTGGAAAAGCTGTACACTTCGCGAATGGCTGAATAATGATTTTCTAAATGGTGTGTTCAGCGATGGTGAAAAGTCAATGATTTGCACAACAATGGTGCCCCCTGTCGGAAATAGAGATGCTTCAACAGAGGATAAGGTATTTTTGCTGAGCGAAAGAGAAATGAATAAATATGAAGAATACTATATAAATTGTTATGCTACAGAATATGCTGATGCTAATAATAAAGCCACTGTTGTTATTGATCCGGAAATAGATGATAGCAGGGTGGTGTCCTATGGCTCAGCGTGGTGTCGGTCCGATGCCGGAAATACTGCCACTGAGATATCGACTATGACTATTAGTGCGAAATCAAGTGTTAATGAATATAGTCTTGTGCGACCTGCCATGTGGATTGAGCTTTCGTGAGTGACAGTTTTTGCTGCTATGTGTTGACGATCTTGTTTTAAAAATGGTAATGTTGACAGTGATTGAGATATAGTGCCTTTTGAAAAGGCAAAATCTCAAACTGACAAGCGAAAATATGTGCATTTTTATATGCACGACAAAGATTTTTCTGATGTACTAACATCAACAACTAAATATCTTGACTTACTTAAACAATTTGACGGAGTTATTACTCCCGATTGTTCCCTATTGATGGGACAGTCTAAATGTCTGCAACAAACACATATTTTAATCGTGCTGTTGGATATTATTTTCAAAAAAACGGTGAATTTACATACAAAAAGTTAGATTAATTTGTTGTCCCATATTGACATCACTCGTGTCAGGCTCGCCGATACTTCAAAATGGTAAAATTGTGGGAGCTGTGACACATGTTTTTGTGAATGATCCAACGAGAGGTTATGGAATCTTTATAGAAAATATGATATCTGAGGCAGAGAAAATCAAATAGTTAAATTCAAAAGCATCCCGATTATTTTCGGGATGCTTTTGAATACTCACGTGGAGACATTTGACAGAAGTTTTTGAAAATTTCACCAAAATTGGAAAGGGATGAAAATCCGGACAAAAAACAGGATTGAGATACGGAAAAACCGTTTGCTAAAAGTGTGCGAGCATATCCGATGCGCAATTTGTTTAATGCGGAAATGTAGGTTTCACCGGTACATTTTTTAAATAGTTCGCTGAAATAAGCCGGATGATAGCCGGCTTGATTGGCTAACGTCTGAAGCGTTATTTTTTCTTTAAAATGCATTTCCATATATACTACAGCTTTTTTAATTCCGTGATACTGTTCGTCATAAAATGCATCAGGGTATGGATTAGGATTTTTTCTAAAAATGCTGTTTAATATATAGTGCAAAAGCTGTCGTTGACAGTCACCGTCTGTTTGGTATTCGTGTTCTAATAATTCTGCCGCTTTTATCAGGCGTTGTTGTTCATCCGGTGTGAAGGTGTAAGCCTTTTCGGTTTTGGAAAACAAAAGAAGTAATAGATCCTTTTCATCAATCACTTCTTCATCAAAAGAAATGTTGATCAGTTTTATTGCTTTGTCCGTTTCAATATAGTGAAAATCAGTTGTAGATAAAAGAAATACA
>JAZQJX010000061.1:0-27588 GCA_045541875.1 Clostridia bacterium
TGAACCTAAAACAAGATAAAATTGTTTGTTTTTCAAGGCGGAAGGTCGCAGGAATACTGACGTATTTCAAGACCGACAACGAGGAAAAACATCTATTTTACTTGTTTTAGGCGAGTTCGGATACTGACGCAACTGCTTAAGAAAAGCGAATTTGCTCCGCACTCCCGCCGCAGGCGGTGCGGCGAAGCCGCTTTTCTTGTTAAATTGCTTGTGACAGCAAACCAATTGACATTTTCAAATATAAATAATATAATTATTGTGTATATTAGTTTTATGAGGTGAAAAAATGTCAATCATATATAAATCTGTTTCAGAACTTGTGGGGAAAACTCCATTGATGGAACTTACAAAAATCGAAAAAGAATATAACCTTTATGCAAAACTTCTTGCAAAACTTGAATTTTTCAATCCTCTTGGTTCTTGCAAGGACAGAGTTGCAAGAGAAATGATAGACGACGCTGAAAAAAGAGGAATCTTAAAACCCGGCTCCGTAATAATCGAGCCGACATCGGGAAACACAGGCATAGGTCTTGCTGGAATCGGTGCATCAAGAGGGTACAGAGTCATCATCGTTATGCCTGACACCATGAGTCAGGAAAGAATCCGCATAATGAAAGCCTATGGGGCAGAAGTGGTTTTGTCAAAGGGCTCAGAGGGGATGAAAGGCGCAATAGAGGTGGCAGAGGAAATTGCAAAAAAAGAAAAGGACAGTTTCATCGCAGGACAGTTTGAAAATCCTGCAAACCCAATGGCACACCTAAAGACCACAGGCCCAGAAATATATGAAGATACAGACGGAAATGTCGATATCTTTGTTGCAGGTGTGGGCACGGGAGGCACCATAAGCGGTGTCGGAAAGTATTTAAAAGAGAAAAACCCTGACATAAAAATTGTTGCAGTAGAGCCCAAAGATTCACCGCTTCTTTCAGAGGGCAGAGCAGGCTCACACAAAATTCAGGGAATAGGAGCAAATTTTGTTCCTGATTGCTTAGATACACAAATCTATGACGAAATAATTACCGTGTCAACAGAAGATGCCTATGCACTTTCGAGAGATATGGGAAAAAAAGAGGGAGTACTTGTTGGTATTTCTTCAGGTGCTGCTCTTTGGGCGGCAACGCAGATTGGAAAAAGAGAAGAAAACAGGGGAAAGACAATTGTAGCACTTTTGCCTGATACAGGCGACAGATATCTTTCTACAGAACTTTTTGAATAGGTGATTTGATGAATAAAAAAGCACTTGTAGCAATGAGCGGCGGAGTTGATTCTTCCGTTGCCGCTTATCTGATGAAAAAAGAAGGCTATGAAATTTCAGGAGCAATAATGCGTCTTTGTGATGATTTTGGTGAAGATTCATCGTCTTCCGTAAATGATGCAAGGATGATTTGTGAGCGCCTTGACGCTCCGTTTTACGTGTTTGACTACAGAGACGATTTCAAAACCTTTGTTGTGGAAGACTTTGTAAGAGTGTATGACGAGGGCGGAACACCAAACCCTTGTGTGGTGTGCAACAAAAAAATGAAGTTTGGAAAATTCATAGACGGCGCAAAGGCAGCAGGCATAGACCTGATTGCCACAGGACACTATGCAAGAATTGAAAAATCCGGTGACAGATTCTTATTAAAAAAAGGCTCAGATTCTTCAAAAGATCAGAGTTATTTTCTCTATCATCTAACACAAAATCAACTTTCACACACGCTGTTTCCTCTTGGCTCAATGTCAAAAGATGAAATAAGAGAAATTGCAAAAGAAAACGGTTTTGTCACCGCCCACAAAAAAGAAAGTCAGGACATATGTTTCGTTCCCTCGGGCGATTATGTGAGTGTTATTGAAAAAGTAACATCAAAAGTTTATCCGGGCGGAAATTTTGTGAATCCGGCAGGTGAAAAGATAGGAAATCATAAAGGACATATATATTACACAATCGGTCAGAGAAAAGGTCTCGGCATGGGATTTGGCGAGAAAATGTACGTTCTCGGAAAAGACGCAGGCAAAAATGAAGTAATTCTTGGAAGTAACCATGATTTGTTTTCAGACACTCTTTTTGCCAATGATTTCAACTGGATAGTATCAGACAATCCGCCCGAAACTTTTCGTGCAGATGTTAAAATCAGATATGGAGCAAAAGAGGCACCTGCAACTGTTTATGTGACAGAAAAGGATTGTGTGAAAATCGTGTTTGACACCCCTCAGCGTGCCATAGCACCGGGACAGGCAGTTGTCCTTTATGACGGCGATGTGGTCCTTGGTGGCGGAACCATCACTGAAAGTGAAAAATAAAAATATTTTAAGCAGTATAACAAAGGAGAGGAATTTATGAAAAAAACAGTTCGTGTCATATCTTTTATCTGCGCACTTGTTATGATTTTTTCTTCATGTGCAACAGAAAAACCTGTTGAAATTACATTTCAGGATAACCCTGTGGACAGGGATAACTATGTATCAAATGTAAATGATCCCGGCATAGAAAGAAGTGCAGAATATCTTTCATCACCAAAACTCACACATGAAGATGTAAAGCACGCCCTTGATTTTATTATGTCCAAAGTAGACGATAATGTAAGCACATTTGTGGGTAAATATCCGGGAAGTTATGGTGAAGACCTGACCTATCCCCAAACGGACAACACCGGCTGGACAGAAGGATTTTTCATCGGTATGATATGGCTTGCATATGAATATACAGGAGATGTGAAATATAAGCTCATTGCAACAAAGCACTGCGATGCAATGAGAAAACGACTTGAAGATAACATTTCTCTTGAACACCATGACATAGGATTTTTGTATTATCCATCCTGCGTTAAAGGGTATTTTCTCACAGGCAATGAAAAGATGAAAGAAACCGCTCTTATGGCGGCAGATAAACTTCTGACACGTTATAACGAAAAAGGAAAATATATTCAGGCCTGGGGCGAATTTGGAGCGGTGGAAGAATCCCGTCTCATAATAGACACCATGATGAATCTGGAACTTCTCTATTGGGCAAGTGAAGAAAGCGGAGACAAAAAGTATTTTGATGTGGCAAATGAACACGCAAAAACAACCGCAATGGTGATTATGAGAGATGATGCATCAACTCATCACACTTTCTACATTAACCCCGAAACAGGAAATCCGTCTCACGGAGTGACCGATCAGGGCTTGAATGATGATACCGCATGGTCAAGGGGACAGGCTTGGGGAATATACGGATTTAACATAAGTTACAAATATACCGGCAATCCTCTTTTTATGCAGGAAGGTACAAAAACCACAAACTACTTTTTAAATCATCTTCCAAAAGATAACATTGCCTATTGGGATCTGTCTTTCACAGACAGCAACGAGCCGAGAGACACATCTGCTGCAGCCATTTGTGCAAGCGGGCTTATTGATAATTATAAATATTATGATAACGAATATAAAGACATATATCTTGGAGCCGCACATCAGATTCTTAAATCCCTTTCCCAAAAGTATACCACAAGGGGAGCATATAGCAATGGAGTTTTAAGAGAGGGAGTATATTCATACCACGATGACCTTGGAATTAACACACCTCTCATCTGGGGTGACTATTACTACATGGAAGCTTTGATGAAACTCTGGACAATGTAATGATGATTTATGCCAAAAACAGTCGACGATAGTAAAAATCGCGGCTGTTTTTTTACTGTATAGGAAATTACGCAGAATTTAGTTCGCGAGACAAGATGTATATCAAATTACGCCCGCGACTTGGGTGCAGGCTCAGCCTGCTTTTTTATTGGATAATTTTAATAGCTGATTCCGATACCCGTACATATGTTTTGGGTTTCAAAACTCCATATACTTATATTGCTTAATTATTCTTATATATTGACTTGGAATTTCTTTTTTGTTGAAAAACAATTTTTCGGATGTTACACTTTGAATATGATATAAGCGGAATCAACTATGTAATGGTTTTGCATTGAAAATGTGAAAAAACAGGGAAAAATGCCATAAAATCCCGTTTTTTTACACGAGGTCACTCCCGGAATGAGAATTGTATGTTTCCTTTTGGGGTATAATGGAAGTTAAAAATATATGTCAATTTATAGGAAAGAGTGGTGCTAATTTATGTCAATTACTCCGAACAGATATCCTGAAAATTTCAAAGAAGATATTTTTGTCAATTTTTGCAATCTGTCGTCCTACATGGATTTTCATTTTCACAGCAACCACTATGAAATATGCTGTGTTATGAAAGGTAAGCTTGACTATGTTTGCCGTTCGAGACTCCATAGTCTTTCGGCATATGATATTGTTTTTGCAGACAAGAGCGAGCCTCACGCATGTGATTGCCCGGGAGAGAGTGCGGAATTTGTGACAATAAATTTTACTGATGCGTTTTTGTCAACGATTCCCGGAGGCCTCATTATTAAAGAAATGTTTGATAAGGGTTATCTGAAAACACCATCTGCACACGCCTATAAGATTTCCGAACTCATAACCAAAATGGTTTTTGAAAGTGATTATCCCACTGTTTTTTCTTCAAATCTTGTGGAGGGCTATGTGAGAGAGCTTCTCATTCAGATTTACCGTATCATAAAAAATATTGATACTCCCAAAAATATTCCCACAAACAGCATCATCGAAGCGGCAACAAAATATATCTGTTCCAATTTTCAAAGAAAGATATCCTTGGAAGAAGTTGCAGATTTCTGTCACGTGAATAAGTATCATCTTTCGAGACTTTTTAAGGAAGTTATGGGAGTCGGACTTTTCACTTATCTCAACACCATAAGAATTCACGAAGCATCCGCAATGCTCACAGAAACAGACAGAACTATAATTGAAATAGCAACTCTTTGCGGATTCGGAAGCGTGAAGAATTTTTGCGCAGTATTCAAAAAAAACAACGGCATATCAGCTCGTGAATTCAGAAAGAAAATGAAAATCGAATGATTTGTATTATGTCCAATATGTCAATGTTTTAGAATAACAGGTCAACAGGCGTGAAGAAATATTCCGTTTGGCGTGATATACTTTGGGTATAAGCTTCATACAGTATTTTGACAGAGTGAAAAGGAGAACAGACAGTGAATCAAAAACTTGAACTTAAAATTACAGGTGACATATCAGAGATTTCACAAGGTCTTGATTTTGTGAAAGATAATTTAAATATAGAAATAACTCAATCAGGAAAAACCGTGTTGGTAAGAAAGTCGGAAAAAGAAACCATAGTATGGGAAAAGAGCGGAGAATACGGAATTGACTATGCTGAGAAGGCCGACTTCTTCCGTTCTCTTGCAATTTTGTGTGACTGCATAAGATGCGGTGATAAAGGATTTGCCCTTCGTGAAAAAAGAAAGTTTTCCCAAACAGGAATTATGCTCGATGTTTCAGACAATGCTATTCCAACTGTTGAAACTGTAAAAAAATATCTTGCAAGTGTGGCACTTATGGGAATAAATATGTTTATGCTCTACACAGAGGATGTTTATGAAATGGAAAAATATCCTATGTTCGGATATATGAGAGGGGCGTACACAAAAGAGGAACTCAAAAGTGTTGACGATTTTGCAGATAGCCTCGGAATTGAGCTTATTCCCTGCATACAGACTCTTGCACATCTTGATCTTGCCCTGAGATGGCCATATGCTGCAGGATTCAAGGAAAATACCTATACACTTTTGCCCGACTGTGATGAAACCTATGAATTTATAGAAGAAATGTTCAAAACCTCAAGAGAGTGTTTCAGAACCAACAAAATCAATGTGGGTATGGATGAAGCGGGAGGACTTGGACTTGGAAAACATCTCCAAAAGCACGGATACGAGAAGTCCTACGACATAATGATACGACACATAAACAAGGTTGTGGAAATAGCAGAAAAATATGACTATGAACCAATGATGTGGAGTGACATGTTTTTCAAACTCGGGAACCTCGGAGGAGACTATGATCTCACATCAAAGATTCCATCCTCTACATCAGATGAACTTCCCGAAAACATAAAAATGATTTACTGGGACTATTGCATTGAGGAAAGTGCAACCACGAAAGCCGCAATAAAAAAACACGAAGACCTGGGAAGAGAAACATATTTCGCAGGCGGTATCTGGACGTGGAACCGAATCACCATGAACTATGATAAGAGCTTAGGATCTGCAACAAAGCAATTGAAAGCCTGCAAGGAGACAGGTGTCGACAAGGTTCTGGTCACAATCTGGGGTGGACACAGAACAAATTACATAAACTTCAACGAAACTCTTCCTGCAATTCAGATATGGGCAGAAAATACATTTTCAGACAGTCCTGATGAAAAACACATTAAAAAAATGTTTAAAATCTGCACAGGCTATAATCTTGACGACTGGAAAGCACTTTATGTTGATTCTTTTTCTGATGAAGAGATGAAAAAATATAAAGACCCGGTTAACTGGTGTATCAATGCGTCGTTCCAGCACTTTTTCCAGGATATAATGACAGGGCTAATGGATAAAACTCTTTCGGGATTTGATTTCAAAAGTCATTTTAAAAAATATCTGGAAAAAGCAAAAGAAGTTAAAAATCTCGGGGATATGCAATGGATGTTTGATAAAAGCGTCGTACTCTATGAATATCTTATGAAGAAATGCGACATCGGCGTGAGAATATATAATGCATATAATGAAAATAACAAAGAGGAACTTTCTCATATTTTGGAAACTCTCGGAGAATTAAAAGACCTTCTGGATAAATATGAAGAAATTCTCTATTCAATGTGGGTGCGTGAATACAAGATTTTCGGATGGAATGTCCACTCTGCCTACTTTGGCAAGGTGAGAGCGTCAATAACAAATGCCATAAGACGAATTTCCGGCTATCTGAGCGGCGAAATTGATCGCCTTGAGGAACTCGAAGTTGAAAAAGTCTACTATAATGACTGTGAATATCCGCTGACAGAAATTTCAGCACCCGATTCAATGATGTCCGTGTCATAACAGAGCACATTCAAGTAAAACGTAGGAGGTTAGCTATGAGAAAAATAATAGCAATGTTTTTGATTGTCTTTATTGTATCATTTGGTACAGCCTATGCCGATAACATTTCGGTTACGGTTGATGATATGGTAAATGACACACTTCTCATCAAAGGAGATGCACTTGCAGGAAATGAGATAACAATTTTTGTTTTCAATCTCGGCTACACATTGGAAGACTATCTTTCAATATCCGTAGATGGTGACACAATTGATGCATCAATAAGAGATGAGGCAATTCAGTTTGTTGACCGCGTGTATGCAGACTCTGACGGGTACAAAAAAACATTTCAAGTAAGGGGTGCATCCGGCGGAAAATATACGGTGTTAGCTGTGGGCGATGGTATATATGACGAAGGATACATAACATTTTACGGTTCAGACTATAAAAGACAGATAATACAAGATATTAATTCATCCTCTGAAGATGTGATTTCGGAAAAATGTGGTGAATTCTATACCGCATTCGGAATCAGCGATACCCCTCTCTATGACTCCTGTGATAAGGAGGCTTTGGGAAAAGCTTTGGCTATCTTACGTAACACTTTGGAACAACAAGAGATTCCCCGGGATATCTCACTTGCAAATACATATCTTAACGAAGCACTTGTAGTTGCATCATATAACACAGATTCTGCTCTGTTAATGGAAGATGGCAAAGTGAAAAAAGAATATCTTTCAAAAATAAGCGAAGATGTTTATGAAGATTATTGCGTGAATCTTTCACCTGAAGGTGTGGAAGTTGTAAATGAGAATGTTTTTGAAAAAACATATAAAACTGAAGATGAAATTGCGGAAAGTCTCACATCATCTGTGATGGTAAATGTTCTTATGAACTATAAAGACAGAGGATACGGTCACATTCATACAATGCTCAATAAATACAGAGAGTATTATGAGGATGCAGGAATAAAGATTCCAAAAGCAGAAAACAGGGATTTATATAACAAACTCATAAACTCCGGTGCACAAAGCCTTGATGAAATAAAAGATATTATGAATAGTAACGGAAAAACAGATAAAAACGAAATCAAACCCATTTCTCCCTCTCCCTCCGGTGGTGGTGGAGGCGGTGTCGGAGGTTCTTCGTCAAAGCCTGAATCCCCCGAAACACCAACAACATCCGAGAACACACAAACCCCTTCTGTTTCCGATGACGGAAAAAAACCTGTTTCGGGCTTTAGCGATATTTCTTCATCGCATTGGGGATACGAACACATTTGTAAACTTTCGGAGAAAAATATTATAAAAGGTTATGAAGACGGCACATTCAGACCTGATTCTAATATTACAAGAGCAGAATTTGTGAAAATTGTGGTTGATGCATTTGGTATTCCAAAAGCACAGAAAAATTCTGAATTCAAAGATGTCACAGAAAATGACTGGTTTGCCTCCTATATAAAATCTGCATATGATAGGGGAATTGTCGGAGGTTTTGACGGACTTTTTTATCCCAATGAAAAAATCACAAGAGAAGATGTGGCAGTAATTATATACAGAGCACTTGCATTATCTGAAAATCAGTCAGAAACAGAATTTTCAGATAATGATAAAATCTCGCAATATGCAAAAAATGCCGTTTCATATCTTTCACAAAACGGCATTATAACAGGTTATGAAACAAATGAGTTTAAACCTGAAAAGTCTATAACAAGAGCGGAAGTTGCAGCAGTAATTTCCAGACTATTTGAAAGGGAGGTGTTGAAATGAAAAAGCCAGGTTCGTTATTGTTAGCAATAACCCTCATACTTTCCATACTCCGCATTTCAATACCCTCGTATGCAGAAGTTCCGACAGAAGATAATTCCGATTTTGCTTTGTCCGTTGGAATTTTTGACATAGAGAATCCTCCAAAAGGAGAAGATTTTGTCACAAGAGCAGAACTTGCCAAAATGTATTGCAGAATTTTGGTGGGTGACGATGAAATGACTGCCACTTTGGATAATAATCCGAGGTATTCAGATGTTGAATCTGACCTTTTAGGCGTTGTTGATGTGGTTAGCAAACTCGGGATTATGAATGGATATGAAGGCGTTTTCAATCCCAATTCCGTTGTGACTCATGCACAGCTTGTAAAAACCATGGTGGCGTTTTTGGGCTATGAGCCCGCCGCAATTTTAAAAGGCGGATACCCTGCGGGATATTATGCTGTGGCAACAGAACTTGAACTTAACAAAAATTTTATAAAGGATATGAATTCTCCCGTGACATACAATGATGTTTCCGATATGTTCTACAATGCAATCGGAGCAGATGTTATGGAGCATAAGACATGGCAGGATGAAAAATATGTTGTAAAAGAAGGGAAGAATTATCTCAATCTCTATCTTGACATATTCTACACAGAAGGAATTATAACTGCCAATAACATAACAAACATCTATGGCGGGGATACAACATTATATAATCACATCAGATTAAATGATATTGTGCTCTATCTTGAAGAGAGTGCAAAAGACATTGTAGATTTTATCGGACATAAGGTCGGTGTGTACTATAAAAAGGCCGGCAGTGACAGTTACAAAATCTGTTACTGGGAAGATATAACAGATGATATAGAAATTTTTGGGGACGGGGAGATTCTCGGATTTGAAAATTATGTTCTGACATATTCTCCCGACGGCATAAAAGAAAAAAATCTAAAACTTTCAAGAGATGTTTCCGTAATTTATAACGGTACTCTTTTAAAGTCATATTCCGACAGCCTTATTGATGATTTTTCAAAGGGGAGAAAAGAAGGAACCATAACTGTAATTGAAAACAGCGGTGATTCAAAAGGCGATGTAATTATAATAGAAGCCCCCCGCTCTATGGTTGTCAAATCCATAAGAGACGGAGTGATATATTCATCTTTTGGTGCAGGGGCGATCATAGACCTTGACAAATTCCCTTTTGAAAAGAAGGCAATTTTAAACGTCAAAGGTGAGCCTCTTGATAAATCAGACATATCGGTTGGTGATATTATCACATACTATATGGATGCTGAAGGAAATTATACAAAAATATATGTAACCATAGATGTGGGCGAAGGAATAGTTGAGGAAATTGGACTTTCGGCAAATTCTGTTTCTGAATATCTTGTGATAAACGGTGAAAGATATGCATGCACAAAAGAACTTTCCACAAGAGAAGAATTCAGAAAACTCAAAATCGGTGACTATGTTGCAATATATTTTAATTCTGACAGAAAAATTTCTGACATAGAAATCAGAGAAAATCCCGGATATGAAGTTGATGAAATCTGTCTTCTGACTTCGGCAAAAAAGGGTGTCGGACTTGACGACACATACAAAATCAGAGTGTATTCCAAAAAAGACGATTTTGAAACCTATGATTTGCCAGACAAAATCAAGCTCAACGGAAATTGGAAAAAATCAAAGGAAGCACTTGCACTTCTTGGCTATACACTCAATACCGATGTTACAAGACAGATAATCAAACTCAGAACCGATAAAGACGGCGTGGTAAAAGAAATTATTTCTGCACTTGACTCAAGCGATGATTCAATCGGACTTTATGAAATGGAAGGCTTTGACGGACTTACAGCCCAAAGTTACCTTACGGATATAAGAACTTTTGGCCTAAAAGCTTATCTTTCAAGTGACACTCCCGTTTTTGTTGTGCCCGATGAAGCGGAAAGATATAACGATGACCTATATGGTATGGAAACAGTTTCACAGACATTTACAAATAACGGAAGTTATACTTTCAAAGCCTATTCAACAAAAATCGGAGATCCTTCCATAAAAGCTGTTGTATATGAAAAAGATGTAGTATCTGTAACACCGGGAAGTACCTATAACTATATGATTATAGAAAAAATTTCAAATGTTTTGGATACCGAATCCGGTGGCGGAAAGCTTGTCATAAAAGGATATGCAAGAGGCGGAAGTGCAAGCACTCTTTCGGAATTTATAATAGCAGAGAATTATGATATGAAAATCGGACCTGAAGGCTCTGTTCCCCAGTCAGGTGATGTTATAAGATATGCCCTGAATTCAAAAGGTGAAATATATAACGCGGATTTGGTTCTTGACATTTCTGAAAGGAAACTTTTCAATATGCCAAATCCAAGCTCATCTTCAATTCAGGTTTCAACCGGAAGATATGCATTTGGTAAGGTTGTGAAAAAATATGAAAACCATTTCACAATGGAAATCACGGACATCGATGGCAGCATTACCTATGAAAGCTACCCCATTTCATCTCTTACTTCGGCATCTGCAACCTATAATGAAGTAACAAAGATGCTGTCATCCACCACTTCCGATGGAATTTTTGATGAAGAAACATTCGGGTCGGACGCAAGTTATGTGTTCACTTTCTTCAGAAATGATTACTGGATTGGCGGAGCAGTATATGATCTAAAGTAGAAGGAGGAAAACAAATATGAAATTATTAAAACACACAATATCGTTTTTGCTTGTATTGACACTTCTTCTTTCCTCCGTAAGTGTGGGAGCATGGTCGCTCATCAAAGGAGAAAAGGTGTTTTTGCAAAACATCAGTATTCCGAGAAATCCTAAAGAATGCGTTCAGAACGGGATTTTTATTGTTGAAGCGGAAGATATCGCAACAGGGAATAATACCAAAATGATAGACGATCCGGAAGCATCGGGCGGAAAAGCTATGCAGGCTATCTCCACTCAGTGGTATCCTGAAAATCTCACAAAGGATGACTACTATACCAAAATATATGTAGAAAGACCGGAAGATGCAGGAAAATATTATGTTTGGATAAGGTCAAAGGCGGTTCACCTTGACACAGCGGATGGTCCTTCGTTCTATGTTGACAATAATGTAGGAAATTATTCAACAAAAATGTATCTTGCAATATTGCCGAAATACACATGGAAAACTCTTCCTGCCGGAATTGAACTTAAAGAGGGCGATAACTATTTTGCTTTAAGAACGCAGTTTGTAGGTGTTACCGATAAGATAATAATCACAAACAACTCAAACTTCACTCCCGTGGGCAGGGACGACGTACCTGTATACATGACTCCTGAAGAACAGGAATTGGTGTGGCGTGAAGAAGCAGGCGTAACTGATGTGAAGCCGATTCAGGGGCATCCGAGACTCTATCTCACCCCCGAATTTCTTCCCACATTCAAAACATGGATTATGAGGGAAGATGCAAAAGATACAATGGAACTCATAAAGACAAAAGGGTATTCCGAGATAAATTGTAAACTTGATACTTCAAGTACGTACAACCACAGCAGAAATCTCCTCGGATGCATAATTTCAAGAGCGTTCCTTTATGTTACGGACATGGAGCAGAGCAAAGACTTTGCTCATCAGACAGTTCTTCATATGCTTGACTATCTTGAAACTGTCCGCACCCCTGAAATAGGAGATATTACACGTGACAGAGGAGAATATGTTCAGGCCGCAGCTATTGTATATGACTGGTGTTATGACGTTATGTCTGACGAAGAAAAAGATAAGATGATACAGCTTCTTGTTAAGGCATGTTCAACACTTGAAGTCGGATGGCCGCCGCTCAGAATGTCAGACGTTGCATCCCATGCAGGCGAACAGGATATTTTCAGAAATATGATTGCAGCGGGTGTTGCTGTATATGATGAATATCCTCTTCTTTGGGACCTTGCGGCAGGAAGATTATATTCAAAAATTATTCCTGCAAGACTCTGGCTGAGACAGTCAGGAAGACAGGAGCAGGGCTTTGACTATGGCGATGCAAGATCCTATTCGGAGCTTTGGGCAGATATGATAATTATGCGAATGGGACTTCCTTCAATTTATGAAGGACTCAATGCAAAATGGCTCTATCCGAGTATTTATGCAAGAATGGGCTATGGTACAATGCTTCCCAACGGAGATATGTATAGCCACGACAGAAAGGTGAGAGATATATATTCCGCAAACTATGAACTCACATGGTGTATTGCGGGAAATCTCTACAAAGATCCCATACTCAAAATGGAATATCAGAGAAGAAAGAATTCCATAAATCATACTGTGTTTGATGCTGTGTTTGAAATCCTCTTCACAGATCCGACGGTTGAGACAACAACATATGACAATCTCCCAATGTCCACTGTGGCAACATATCCTGTTTCGGGAATTGTTGCAAGAACAAGTTGGAACGAGGGCTATAACAGTAATGCGGCAATGGTTCTTATGAATATGCACGAAGTTTTTGTAAGCGACCATCAGCACACCTACACGGGAGATTTTCAGATTTACTATAAGGGACTTCTCTCCGGTACAACAGGAAACTATTCCACAGTAACTCAGAACAGTGAAGGCTATAATAAGAGGTCAATTGCGGCAAATGTAATGCTTTGCTATGATCCTACGGAAAAATTCCTTCCCACCTGGGGCGGCGTTAAAGTTGCAAATGATGGCGGACAGAGGAATGCCTACACAGGGGATGATCCTGATGCAAAACAGTCTCCGAGTGCATATGTTATGAAACTTTCCGAATTTCAGATTGATGAAAACGGAAAAGCACAGAGTGAGCAACTCGTTGTTGCAAAAGATGTTAAGACATATTCAGGACCAAACAAGGAAACACCGGAATTTTCATACATATCCGGCGACCTTGCAAGTGCATATACTTCAAAGGTTGAAGCCTATAAGAGAAGTATGGTTTTCATAGATCTTGATGATTCTGACTATCCTGCGGCACTGATTGTCTTTGACAAAATGACATCAAGAGACAAGGATGCAAAGAAAACATGGCTCCTTCACAGTCAGGAAAAACCGCAAATCAGCGGAAACACAACTGTTATAACAAGAACAGAAGAAGGCTTTAACGGAAAACTTGTCAACAAAACCCATCTTCCCATACAGTCAGACCTTGACATAAAGGCAATCGGCGGAGATAACAATGAAATGTATCTGGTTGACGGAATTCAGTATGGACATACAGAAGGTTCAATAGAACACGGAAAATACAGAATTGAAATAAGTACCAAAAACACTTCAAAATCTGAAACATATCTCAACTCAATGTATGTAACAGACGCTGACAAAGATTTGCCCGAACTCAAAATGCACTATGAGAGCAGAGGCTCATTCAAAGGTGTGACAGTTAAAGATAAATCGGTATATTTCTCCGGAGATTCACGAGAAACATCGGAAAAATTCTCCCTTTCAATCCGAAATAACGGATATGAAAAAGTCGGAGTTTTGGTTGGTGATGTGAAAGCCGGTGTGTGGAAAATCACAGGCGGAGGAAAAACGTTTTATGTGAGAGCAAAGGCTGATGAGGGATGCCTCATGTTCTATTGTGCCCCGGGAACATATGAATTTGAATATAGCGAAGATGCGGTTGAAGTTTCGGAAATAACAGGTGAAAAAATGACAAAATACGGTCAGGGTGACTTCGTTGTATGGAAAAGGTCAGAAAACAGCACAAGTGTCGGATACGGTAACTATATTTATTCACCATACCCGGTTAAAGTTTACAATAACATTGCATATATTCCTGCAAAAATGCTTGAAGAATTCGGATTGAGTGTCAAAGAGGGAACAAACTTTGCCCAGATAACAACGCCAAACGGCGAAAGTACAACACTTTATGAAAACATAGGACAGTATTCATTAGGTGAAAAGACATATTCATCGACATATGCACCTGTTGTGATTGACGGACATATCTATATTGCACCTGAATACTACACAGAACTCATTGGATATTCTTTCAAATATAAAGGTAACATTGCAAAAATTCTCTATGCCATAAAAAATACGACGGGAGGTGAATAAAAGTGAAAAATACACTCAAAAAATTCATATCTTCCCTGATAATCATTTCAATGGTGTCTGTATGTGCTTTTGCCGCATCCTTTGAAATTGATGACAATCCTGACTATGTATCTTCAATCACCACATCCGCAGCAAGCGGATCATACTACAAAAACGGTAAGGTGAACACTTTTGATGACAGGAGTGAGAATAGTTTCTATGCAGACACTCCACCGTCAAGAAACAAAAACTCCACTTTTTCGTGGATAGAAGGTGCATCGGGAGAAGAAGATGACTGGGCTCCGTATCTTGAAGTCAACACAGATGCAGCTCTCAATTTGTATGCAGATGCAAACGAGAGAATGTTTTTCTTCACAACACCGAAAGCACAGTATTCAGATCCCGGAACACTTCATCTTAATTATGACATAAAAATCAACACCTCAAATGACCTGATTTTCCTCTCTGACATTCAGCTTTGGGGAACAAGAGGAAGCAATACAGACTGGATTCTTTTCGGGAATGACGGAAAACTTGTTGGAACAGACTATTCCTACAAGGTTGGCGAATGGTTCAATATGAAAATGACTCTGGATATCAAATCCGGTCTGTGGAATGTGTGGGTTGACGGTGAACACGTTTTAGAAGACAGACCAAAAAATGCTAACTGGTGGAATGATTACAGCAGAATTGCATTTCATCTGACGCAGACAACAGAAAAAACTCCCGGTGAAAAAAGAGCAGGCTTTGCCATTGACAATTTGCAGATTTATTTTACAGGTAAGGATATAAACGAGTTTGTGACAGTTTCCTATGAGGATTCCGAAAATACAGAGGTTTCAAAGCTTCCTGTCCAAGACGGAAAAATTGTTGCACTCTTTGACAAAATGCCGGATTTGAGTCTTATAAATAGCGAAAACTTTAAATTGATAAATTCATATGGCGGTGAAATTCCCTGCGAATTTGAAATTTTGACAGAGGGCGAAAATAAAGTCAAAATACTTCCAAAGAAAAAACTTTTGGGAGAATCAGCCTACCATCTTAAGATCTCCGATGAGATACGAAAAACAGATTCAACCTATCGTCCGCCTTCCGGAAAAATCATTGTGGAAACGGCACAGTCTTTCACAACCGCAATTTCATTCATTGAAATTTTTGATAAACCCGGACTTTCCTTTGTTCGTCCCGGAGAAGAATTTGATGTGACAGTCGGACTTTCAAACACATCGGATGATGATGCCGTATCATCGGTCATTGTTGTTTTGAAAAATGAAAATGAAGGAATCACATCCATCAGAAATGCAATAGTAAAACTTGACGGACAAGGAAATAAAACTTTGAATCTCAGATTGAAAGCGCCTCTCGATTTTAATTCGGATTTGTTTGAAATTTGTTGTTACACCTTTGATGATTGGCGCATGCTAACAGTATGTGATATGGAAATAATATCATAAAAAATTAATCATGGAGGAATAAGTCATGAAAAAAGTCATAAGTTTATTTTTGGTTTTTGCACTTTGCATTGGAATGATATCAAGTGTGAGTGCATCAACAACAGATGAAAAAATTGAACTTGCAGAAACAATCAAAACACCTTTTACAAACATTGTCGGAAATCCCTCAACATATACAACTGTTGACGGAACTGATTTTAACAAGAAATCAGGTCAGTATAACGACTGGTACGGATTCGGAAGTGATTCTGCATCGGTATCCCGTGCATTTGCAGAAGGCAGAAGCGGAGAAGCCGGAGATTACGCTCATAGTGTTTCTGCAAAAAGCATCAGTGAATTAAATACTGCAGCACACTCATATGAAAATACAAAAACGATATATGTACGTATGGGAGATACTTTTTACAATATGGCAGGCACAAACGAAATTGTGACTGAATTTGATATAAAACCTCATACAGAAAAAGATATCATTGCTATGAACTATCTCCAGACATGGATTGCCGGCAATACTCCTATAACAAGTTATGCACTTTTCGGAAGTAACGGAAAAATTGGCGGAACATCCTATGAATATGATGCAGGAAAATGGTATCATTTAAAACTATCTCTCAATCCCACAACTTCAAAGTGGAATGTGTGGGTTACCGATGAAAATGGCATAACTTCAAAAATTGTGGACAATGCTTCGCGTGCAGGAACAGTTCCATATCTTGAAAACAAATTCTTCTTCCTTTCACTCATTCAGCCTTCAGGCAAAGAGGAAGGGGAAACACCCGCAGGCTACACTCTTGATAATCTCAAGTTCTATATGGAAGAGTTACTTGAAGATTCCATAATCCTGCCTGTAGAAAATGAAGTGATTGTTGCAGAGGGCACAAAATTTTCGGCAAATGTTGGGGGATGTGAAAAGGTAGAATTCCTTATGAATGGTGAAGTATTCCATACATTCACTTCACCTGACAGCGTAAATTACTATACCTATTCTGTAACAGCATCCAATCTTGATATGGAAGACGGAGAAAACATCTTCAGTGTTAGAAAAACTGTTGACTCCGTGGCATCTGTAGTACTTACTAAAAAGGTGCGTAAGGAAATCGTATCAGACGGAACAATTGAACTTGCAGAGCCTACCAGAACACCTTTTACAAACATTGTCGGAACTCCCTCAACATATACAACTGTTGACGGAACGGACTTCAACAGAAAATCAGCTCAGTATAATGATTATTATGGTTTTGGAAGCGGTACCGGGGTTACAAAATCTTATGTTGAAGGAAGAAGTGGCGAAGCAACCGACCTTGCACATCAGATGGTTATGAACAGCGTTGCGGAAGCAAACACAGCAACACACGGATGGGAAGCAACCAAGGTTATATATACAAGATTTGGTGACACATTCTATAATATGGCAGGCGAAAAAAATATCACCGCTGAATTTGACATCAAACCCCACACAGAAAAAGACATTGTTGTTATGTATTTCCTCCAGACATGGATGGCGGGAAATACACCTGCACAAAGTTATGCACTTTTCGGAAGTGACGGTAAAGTTGGCGGAACATCCTATGAATATGACGCAGGAAAATGGTATCACTTCAAACTTTCTCTCAATCCTGTAACTACCAAGTGGAATGTGTGGATTACAGATGAAAATGAAGTGACTTCAAAAATTGTGGACAATGCTCCGCGTGTTGGTGCAGTACCTTATATGGAAGACAAATTCTTCACACTTTCACTCATTCAGCCCTCAGGCAAAGCTGAAGGGGAAACACCTGCAGGCTACACTCTTGACAACCTCAAATTCTATATGGAAGAAGAATCATCCGAAGATTCCATACTCCTTCCCGAAAAAAATGCCGTAGTCACCGAAGATTCCATAGAATTCTCTGCAACTGCAAGCGGTTGTGACAAAGTTGAATTTCTTATGAACGGTGAAGTTTTCCAGACTTTCCAGTCTCCCGACAACACAAAATGCTATGAATATTCCATTATTATGAAAGACCTTGAAATGAATCTTGGAAGCAACACATTCAGCGTGAGAAAAACTGTTGGCAACACAACCTACATAACTATGTCTGAAAATGTTTACAAAACCGGCGATTATGTTTCGAAAATCCAGCTCTATAAAGCTCCCGATGTACAGGATAGCGCATATATGGGAAAAGACAGCACAACTGATTTCTATTGGTATCCAAACCGTATATACACAAATCCTGTAAAGACAAGAAACGAATTCTATTACGGACGCTCCGAGGCAAGTGATGTATCACTTGATATTGAGACCGGTCCATCAGGAAACATAAATGATACTGCAGCTCATTATTATTTCACAGGAACAAACAAATTTGCAGGGCTTAACCGCGAAAATCTGTTTGTATATCTCAGTTCAGCAGTTCCTGCATTAAATGCACTTGGCGGAACACTTAACATCAGTCTTGACATAAAAACAGATACTGCAGAAGATGCAATTTCACTTCATGGTATACCCACATGGAACAACCTCTGGACATCAGGTATTGAGTCAACATATATAATTGCAGGAAACGGTCCTGATGGAAAACCCTACATTTCTCTTCCCGGTGACACTGCCGATAACAGAAAAATTTACTCCATTGAAGTGGGTACATGGTATCACCTTGATCTGAAACTTGATATGGAAAACAAAATCTACAATGTATGGATCAGCGATGTTGTAGGAAATTCAACAAGCGGAACAGTTTCATATATAAACAAAAAACACATTGTCGTAGATGATGATGTTTCAAGACGTTCATCACTTGATGCTGACTATAAGAGAATTGCTCTTGCACTTTCTCAGGTCAGCGAAAGAACAGAAGGAACAAAAGCAGGTTTCTGGTTTGACAACTGGCAGATGTACCGTACAAAGAGTCTTCCTGTATTGACAGTTGAAGATGATTCTGAAAATGCGGTCATTACAATGGACAAGGCATATGATGCATTAAATGCCGACGTTGTTGAACTCAAAATAAACGGATCATCTGTTGCACTTTCAGACAGCGACATTTCCTATCAGGACAAAGTTCTTACTGTAAAAATCCCTGCAAATGCACCAAGCGGAGCGAATGTTGAGGTTATAATCACAGAAGAAGCAAAAATTGATGAAGTTCCTGTAGGTGCAAAATATGTTGCAAAATTCACAATAATCGGAGATGAACTTTCAATTTGCGAAATAGACACATCAGATGCTGAAAGTATTTCTGCTAAATTGGCAAACGGAACAGGAAAAGATGTTTCAGGCACAACATTATACTTTGCAACATATAACTCTGATAAAGAGCTCACAGATATTGTTTGCATTCCTTATGTGACAATAAAAGAAAACATCAACATCATCGGAACAAAAATTGCAGCAGGTGCGGATGAAACCGTAAAAGTATTTATATGGGATGGTATTAAACCACTTTGTGTAAATGGGGAAAAATAATCAGCAAAATGTGAATTGAAATTTTCAAAAGGGATGTAAAATTTTTGCATCCCTTTTGTCTTTAAAGAGGAGACAAACTATGTTAAATAATATACTGTATCATGCGAGAAAAACAGAAGTCCCCGAAAACTTTATGAGTGAACTTAAAATATATCTTGATTATGTTGAAAAAAACCCAGATGTGAAAGAAGCACTCGAAGAATATTATAAACTCTTGTACGATGGAGAGGCGATTTTCCCAATTTTAAAGGTGCAGGATCTGCCGCTGTGTGAAAAATCCGAAAAGGCATATCCTGGTTTTTTCTCAACGGTTATATTCTTGAAAGCCGCAGAGCATTTTGAAAAATATCTGCATGAAAACGGATTTGATAAACTTTCCTACGATTTTATGGATACATACTATAAAAACATAAGGCGTTTTATGGAAATGAACCATGTCCGTGACAATACCTATGCACTTGTCAGACTCGGATATTGTCTCTATGGCTATTCAAAACCTTTTGTCCTCAGAATCGGCAGATTGGCATATGAACTCAGGCAGTTTGATGCAACAGTTTTCAATGTGTTTAAAGATGAATGCGGCAAAATGGTTTTCATAAAGAATCCCGAAACTGAGATAAATGACATAGGATATCCGATGACAGAAGGGCATACAACAGATTATAAAGAGGGTTTATGCTTTGATGGTGAAGGAAATGTTTCTCAAAGCATAAGAAATTGCGAAAATCTTACACCCGTAATCTGTCCCGGTGATTACTTTGTAACCATCCATATTCCCGGAGAGGGAAAACTTGACCTGGAAGAAGTTCAAAAATCAATATCAGACAGTAGAGAAATTTTAAAAATCGTTTTCAAGGACTACAAACCAAAACTTTATATGTGTACATCATGGCTTTTGAGTCCTCAGCTTAAAAGGATTTTGAAAGAGGGTTCAAACATCCTGAAATTTGCTGATCTTTTTGAAAGTGTAATGGGGCTTCCGTCTCCCAATCCGCTCTATGAGCATATATTCAAAGTTCCTGTGTGCGATGTGTCAGAACTCAAGCCGAAAAATGCGTTTCAGGAGGGGATTTTGCAGATTTACAAAGATGGATATGAGCTTCACAGCGGAATAGGAATATTAAAATCCGAATCGGTTTTCTAAAAGTAATAAAACAAAAGGTGCATAATTATGAATATAAACAAAATTTTTTCATCACATATGGTTTTTGCAAAGGGTCTTCCTGTAAGAATATACGGAGAGGGAAAGGGAAAAGTAACCGTAAATTTTGCGGGCAAATCAAAAACTCTAATGTCAGAAGAAGATGTGTGGCAGATTGAATTTGAACCAATGGAATATGGCGGACCGTATTCTATGGAAGTGATTTTTGAAAATGAAACAAAAGTTCTGGAAGACATACACATCGGAGAAGTTTTCCTTTTTGCGGGACAATCAAATATGCAATTCAAAATGAAAGAGTCAAACACTCCTTCTAATATGTATGAATCAAACGAAAATCTCCGTATGTTTTCAACAGACAGAATAGTTAATCCTGATCGTTTTTCGTCAGATGACGGATGGGTTATATGCAAAAAAGATGAGGTTCCCGATTGGTCTGCAATAGGCTATCTTACAGCAAATGAGATTTCAAAAACAAAAAATATAGCTGTCGGAATTGTAGTTTGCTATCAGGGTGCGTCAACAATTGAAAGTTGGGTTCCGAAGGGAACATTTGAAAATATGGGAATTAATATTCCTTTGGATGAAAAGTATTCTGATCACACAAATGAAAACTACAGCATATATAACGGGGATGGCTTCTTGTATTCATATGCATTTTCACAGGTTTGTCCGTTCTCTTTTACATCAGCCATATGGTATCAGGGAGAAAGTGATACAACGGAAGCAGAAGGACATGTATATTGTGATGAATTATCTGCTCTTATAAATATCTGGAGGCGAGATTTACAAAACAAAAAACTTCCCTTTGTCGTTGTTCAGATTGCTGATAATGCGAACAGAGGCGGTATAGGGTGGTCCCTTGTTCAGAAGGCACAGGTCGAAATCAGCGAAAGACTTCCGAATGTAAAGACCGTTATTTCAAAAGATGTGTGCGAAAATGATGATATTCATCCTAAAACTAAAGATAAACTTTCAAAAAGAATATCAGAAACTTTATTAACAACTATCAATATCGTTGACAAAGAATATACTGACAGTAATAAAATGGGCAATTGACTTGAAAAATTTAAAAGGAATTGACGTATATATAAACAGAATTTTAGAATTGTTACAGGGAGATGTAAAAATGATAGAATATAAAGAGGGAAAAGCAACAAATGTAAAGATAGCATACATAGGCGGAGGCTCAAGAGGTTGGGCGTGGGGGCTTATGAGTGATCTTGTGTCAAATAAAGATGTCAGCGGAAAAGTGTTCCTTTATGACATTGATTTTGATGCAGCAAAGAAAAATGAGACAATCGGCAACAAATTCAACCTTGCAGATGGTGCAAATTCGGAGTGGAATTATTACGCTGTAGAAACAATAGATGAAGCACTTAATGATGCCGATTTTGTTATAATTTCAATTATGCCCGGAACACTTGATGAAATGTATTCAGATGTTCATACACCGGAAAAATACGGAATATATCAGCCCGTTGGCGATACAACAGGTCCGGGTGGAATTATTCGTGCAATGAGATGTCTGCCCATGTTTGAATATATCGGAGAAAAAATAAAGGGAAACTGCCCTGATGCATGGGTTATAAATTATACTAACCCTATGACCCTCTGCATAAAGACACTCTACAGAGTGTTCCCTGAAATCAAGGCTTTCGGTTGTTGCCACGAGGTATTTGGAACTCAAAAACTTCTTTGTAGGGTTGTTGAGGAAGAACTGGGCATAAAAGATGTTAAAAGGGATGAAATAAAGGTTAATCCTGTATCCGTAAATCATTTTACATGGCTGACAGAGGCTACATATAAAAATATTGATCTTTTTCCGCTGTACAGAAAGTTCTGTGAAAAACATAAGGATGGCTATACCGTGGACGGAGGACCTGTTGACTCAAACTGGGCAAACAGCGTTCATTATACTGAAGAAAAAGTTAAAATGGATTTATTCCGCACATACGGATATATAGCCGCAGCAGGTGACAGACATCTTTCGGAGTTCTGCGAGGGAAAATGGTATCTTGAAAGCCCCGAAAGAGTAAAAGAAATGAAATTTGCCCTCACGACGGTTGATTTCAGAAAGGACGAACTCAAAGAACGTCTTGCAAGAGCAGAACGTCTTGCATCCGGAGAGGAAGAAGTGAAAATTGATACTACCGGGGAAGAGGGTGTAAATCAGATTAAAGCCCTTTTAGGACTTTGTGACCTGGTTACAAACGTAAATATCCCAAATATGGGACAAATCCCGAATCTTCCCGTAGGAGCGATAGTTGAAACAAATGCCGTTTTCAGAGCAAATTCTTTGAAACCTGTGTTTGCAGGAGAAATTCCTCCTTCAATATATCCGCTCATATCAAGAATTTGCGGTCAGCAGGAAGTGCTGTCTCGCGCAATTGCTGAAAGAAACAAGGAAAGCATATTCGGAGTATTTTTGAATGATCCGCTTGTGACTTGCAGCGTGGATGAGGCGAGAAATTTGTTTGATGAGATGTGCGAAAATACCAAAAAATATCTCACAATGTATAAATGATTTTGAGGGGGATTTATGAAAAGAGAAGATATAAGAATCAGAGATCCGTTTGTCCTTGCATATGACAATGTGTACTATATGTATGCATCTGCAGATACAAGCATAAAAAGCGAAAATGACCGCATCCGGGAAAAGTCTGAATTGGCACTTTTGGTATATAAAAGCAATGATATGGAGAACTGGAGTGAGCCTGAAGTCGTTTTTTCATATATTCCTTCGGACACTTCTCCATTAAAATGTGATTTGTGGGCACCTGAAGTTCATTTCTATAACGGCAGATTTTATGCATTTCTATCGTTTCGCAATAGTTCTATGAAACGTGGAACGTATGTTGCACAAAGCAACACTCCTGACGGTGAATTTAAACTTTTGAACGATTTCCCTGTAACTCCTTTTGAAAAAAGCTGTATAGACGGAACTTTATATGTTGAAGACGGTATTCCGTATGTGATTTATTCTCATGACTGGCCCGATTGCTGTAATGAGGAAACCGACATTTGTGTCGGCGAGATTTGTGCAAGACGGCTGACAGATGATTTAAAAGAAGGAATAGGTGATGCATTCAGACTTTTTGCATCTGATGAGTCAGAAGTTGTAAAAAAATCTCCCAATCATCTTGAGTGGGAGGGTGAAAACTATGTGAGATGTGGTTCTGACGGCCCATTTGTCGTAAAAAGAGAAGATGGCAAACTTCTTGTTTTCTGGTCGCCGATGCTTGATGAAACCTATGTAGTGATGTGCGCCGTGTCAGAAAGTGGAAAACTTAAAGGACCATGGAAGCATATTACAGAACCTATCTTTTCAGATAATGGCGGACATCCGATGGTCTTTGAAGACTTCGACGGAAAAACAATAATGTGCATACATCAGCCTGAAAAATGGTTTGACGAGAGAATGCATTATTTTCATATTGACATAAACAAAATGAGTATATAAAGAAAAATCTTTGAATTTATAATATGTTTGTAACTCTACAAGAGAGATGTAAGTACTATGGCAAAATCATAATTATCAATCTGAATTGTTCTGAAAAACAAATCAATAGGAGGCTAATATGCTTGGCAGACTCAAAATATCAAATGAAATTCTTGCAAAATACGAAAAAGCGGCAAATGAAACTTTTGATTGTAAATTTGTCAATAAGGAACGGGTTCTGAATATCGCAAAAGAGGCAAAACTTTGCGATGAAAACATAAAACTCATTTCCGATTTTATGGATTTTGCTGATGATGACATAAAGCGATTTATATGGTTGTTTTATTATCTGCAGTTTGAATCCGATGAAGATTTTTCAGACAATCATTGGGCACTTGATGATATTCCTATGCCTGACAGGTCGGAAAAACCTTTTCCGGGATGCATAAAATCGGTAACATATCTTTTGTCCGTTGAAAATCTGAAAAAGTGGGTTTCTGACAGATGAATGGATGGTTGGCTGGAGAGAGTTTTGCGAAACTGTCAGAGAAAGATACACAGGTGCAATAAAAAATGCGTGAAATGACAATTCCACATACACCGACAATGCATTTTTTTCACATTACCTTGACTGTGAAGCCCATACTGATGTGTGGATAGAACTTCTCCCGATAGCCAATAAAACAAATGAAAAATAAATTCCTTAACACAATAATGGTAATATTAAAACTTAAACCGTTTTTTAAAAAGGAATAAAAACGGCAATGCCTAATATGAATACAGGTGTAGTTGAAATATATTATCAAAATGTTATATAATGATTCATATATTAATCATTCAACCACATGTACCATTGACAAAATATGCTGACAGGTAGTATCATTAAAAAAATCTGGAAATTAGGATGGAGATGTAAGTGTTATGGCAAAATCAAAAATCATCAATCTGAACGGTTCACCTGCAATTGAAATTGACGGAAAAATTTATCCGCCAATGACTGCAACCGTTACAACAAGTATGGTATGTTTCGGCTCCTCCGAGAGAAATCTTGACAGGGAGTATTATCGCAATTTGGGCAAGTCGGGAATCAAAATTTTTTATGTAATGTGCAACAACGTGAGCCTTGATGAGAATTCTGTTGAAGATTTTGCCAAAGAGGCAAGGGTAATTTTAGAGGAAATTCCCGATGCATATATTATGGTGAGAATGACGCTTATTCCATCCCGCGAATGGATAGAACAAAACCCTGATGAAACTGTTTCATATTCTGACGGAAAAGTTATTCCCACAATCATAAGATCAGAATCACGTTATGTTGAAGCAAATGCTATGCCCTCTCTTTGTTCCGAAAAGTGGAGAAAAGATATGGGAGAATATATGCTTGAGACCATAAACCAGATAAGAAAACTGCCTTTTGCAGACAGAATCTGCGGATATTTCCTTGGTGCAGGCGGAACAAGCGAATGGTATTACATAAACCCCATTGAAGATTTTTCCGATGGTTCCTACGGTGATCTTTCAAAGGCTTTTCGCGAGGAATTTACAAAGTATCTTGACAAAAAGTATGGAAAAGGAAAAGTTTCTCCCCAAATTCCCGATTGTTCATCACGTTTTTACACAAGCGAAGTTGACTGGATTATTGCACACCCCCAAAGAGTTTTAGCAGGTCAGAAAGCACCAACACCGCCGTCATACGGCAAAAATATCGGCTCTTTTCTTGACATCGATAAGGAGATGCACACTTTCGATTTCTACCGTGCGTGGCACGAGGGAACAGCCAACAGCGTTATTCACTTTGCAAAACTCATAAAGGAAAACTATCCGGACACCCTGGTCGGTGCCTTCTACGGTTCAATGGGCGGAAGTGAAATTGTGTGGGCATCAAACGGTGCAGGGGTTATGAAACTTCTTGAAAGCGGATGTGTTGATTTTCTTGCAAATCCCGGAGTGTATGAAAACCGTCAGCCGGGCGGCCACACAGGTCAGAGAGTTGCAAACGATTCTTTCAATCTTCACGGCTCTTTGTATGTGGTGGAAGATGATGTGAGAACTCACGCCGAAAACAGATATTTCGGTGAGTTCGTTGAAATGTTTGATGTTGAGGACACCGTAAATGTATTAAAGAGAGATTTTGGCAGAGACATCTGCAACGACACTCAGGGATGGTGGTTTGACCAGCATCCGGGCGGAGGCAGATACAAATTCCCTGAAGTTTATGACCTTTTCGCACGTCAGCAGGGAATCGGTCATCTTGCATACTCTCTTGACAGAAAAAAGGAAAATGAAATTGCTTTTATCTATGATGAAGAAAGTGTTCACACAGTTTCAAGACAGACAACCGATGAATGTGTTCAGCAGATAAGAAACTATGAAATTGCAAATATCGGAGCACCCTCTGATTCATATTATCACAACGATATGGCATCCGATCTGATGCCGGACTATAAACTCTATGTTTTCTGTAACTGTTTCTATCTTTCAGACAAGGAAAGAGAAGATATAAAGAGAAAACTTTCAAAAAACAATGCAACAGCACTTTTTCTCTATGGAAACGGAATTATGAATCCTGATGCCGAAAACAAATTCGGTGAGGAGAATATATATGACCTTACGGGAATAAAGTTTTCAATAATAAATGACAATCACAGCCCCATGTTCAGAATGACAGAAGGCACACACCCCATAGCAGAAAACTTTGATTCAAGACAGATTCTCGGTGCATTTTTAAAACAGAAAAAGGGAAGTGTCGGCTTCATACCTCTTGCAGATGCAAAGTCATATCTTTTCCCCGTAATCTATCCTGATGATGAAAATGCAAAGGTTATCGCAACATATGCACAGACAGGACTCCCTGCAGTTTCCGTAAAGGAAAATGAAGGATACACATCCGTATATTGCGGTTCAAAATATATAAGTTCCGATTTTCTTAGGGAAGTTGCACGCTTTGCAGGATGCCATATTTTCGATGATGATGGACACGTTTTGTACGGAAACAAAAACTTCATCACATTCCACGCGGCAAAAAGCGGAAATGTGACATTGAAATTCAAAGAAGAATGTACTCCTTTTGAACTTTACGAAGAAAAAGAATACGGAAAAGGTACAAAAGAGATTAGTTTTTACGCAAAGTGCGGAGATACAAAAATGTTCTGGCTGAAATAAATGATATGACGGCTTTGCCGTCATATCATTTATTTACGGTTTATCTTAAAATATCAGTATATATTTTAAGATAATCACAAAAAATAGTTGAACAAATAAGAATTTGTAGGTGAGATAATGATTATTTTAATTACGGGAGCATCGCATACAGGCAAAACGGCGCTTGCTCAAAAATTGCTTGAAAAATATAAATATCCATATCTATCGATAGACCATCTGAAAATGGGCTTAATT
>JAZQJX010000062.1:0-29166 GCA_045541875.1 Clostridia bacterium
GGCTTTATAGGTTGTGTACTTAATTTGGGAATATGTAAGAAAATATGTGGTACAAAATTTGAACTTATCTTATTTCGTATAAGTGCGTGTTTCTGTATGTTTGTAGCCTTGCTTGATTTGTTTATACTGTATGTGATTAGCAAAATATAATTTTAAGTTCTAACTTAATACGAACTTGCCATCAAAAAGGTTTGCGTCTAAACCTTATGCCTTGCAATATGGATATGTCGAAAAATGTTGAAAGGAGGCGATAGTGTGAAAAGGCTTTTTGGAAAATTTATAAAAGAAAAACGAACAGTTCCCAAAATGCCCGAATGGAATGAGATTGTTGAAATGCTTTATGACAAAAATCTTGAATTTTTAGATTCAAAAGTAGAGAAAGTTATATATTCAAAAGATAAGTCAAAAAGATATGTTGTCTTAAAAAGTGATAAAGGTTTCTTTACCTATCGTCTTGAGAAAATATATCAGCTTGACGAAGATGAATGGAGTTATAGATGCAGTTTTGATTTAACGCCAGCATTTTGGCAGGATGTCGATAATGGAAGCAAGTCGATTTTTTCTACTTTGGAAGATGCCTTAAACGAATTGAAACAAGAAGCAGAATATAAGTTTTTTCGTTCTTAACTTAACATGAACTTGACACCAAAAAGGTTGCATATAAACCTTATGTATCGCAATTGGAGGAAGATAATGAATAGAAAAGTTTTTATTTGTTTGATGGTTGCTTTAATAGTAATCCTTTCAGGAGTTGCTTGTGTGAATTGTTTTAAAAATGAACGTATGCAGGCTGAAATTGACACCAATTTTATGAGCGATTACGGCAACCTGATAATCGGAATGCTTAATAGTAGTATACAAATGAAAGAATCCGTAAAACACATATATGATATCGAAAACACAAGGTATGGTTATAGTTTGGTAGAACTTTATCCTTATAATTCGTATTTAAAACACAAAAGATTTAATGATATCATAATGCTTCTTGATCAGGCATCGGGATGCGATGCGTGGTATGAAATTGACATGAATAAAGAATTATACGATAAGTTGAATACACTTGGACAGGCGGTATTTAGTAAACCGCAAAAATACACAGATGAAATGCTTGAAGAAACATGGGAAATGTTAAGTGCGGCAGTTGATTTTAATGTGAAATAGTTTTGAATCATTATATGAGGTGATTATATGTCAGATGTTATTAATACTGTTATTATATCCATAGTTTTGTTTTTCTGGATTTTAATTGCCATAAGATTTTTTATCAGCAGATTTTCGCCTGTAAAGACAACAAAAGCAGAGATTTGTGACAAATACATAAATACAAGAGTATCTGCATATCCAAAGATGCTGGGGGGAGACAAACACATGGTTGTGTTTTCGTGCGGCAAGAAAAAACTTTCTTTTCCCGTTTCCGAATTTTCATATGACACATACAAAGTGGGAGAAAAAGGGACTCTTAAGTACAAAGGCGGAAAGATAATCAGTTTTAAATAAAACTCATATTGTAATATACAACATAGGAGGAAACAAAATGAACTATACATACGGCTTGAAAAAAGGCATACCCATTGCCCTTGGATATCTTTCGGTGTCCTTTGGATTCGGAATATCTGCGGTTGAAAAGGGGATTGCACCCCTCGGCGCAGTTCTGATTTCTCTTTTCAATCTCACATCTGCAGGTCAGGTGGCAGGGGTAACTGTCATGGCGGCAATGGGAACAGTTATGGAAATGATAGCATCCCAGATTGTGATTAACCTGAGGTATTCCCTAATGGGAATTGCTCTCACACAGAAATTGTCTGAAGGATTTGGATTTTTCAAAAAACTTGTTGCATCCTTTGGGATAACCGACGAAGTTTTTGTTGTGGCTTCATCTGAAAAATGTGAGGTTACCCCGTCTTATATGTATGGTCTTATGACGCTCCCGATTTTAGGATGGACTCTTGGAACATTTCTCGGAGCATTTTCAGGCTCGGTTTTACCCGCGGGCATCAGAGAGGCTCTCGGGCTTGCCATCTACAGTATGTTTGTTGCAATAATTGTGCCTCCTGCAAGAGATTCAAAACCGGTTGCACTCACCGTTTTGGCATCATCTCTCATAAGTTCCCTGCACTATTATGTACCATATCTTAAAGAGCATATATCAGGCGGATTTGCAATTATAATATGCGCCCTCATTTCATCTTTGACTGTTGCAAAACTCTGCCCTGTAAAAGAAACAGAGGAGGTACACTCAGATGAACACTAAATTCTGGATTTTACTTGTTTCTATGGCGTTGACCACATATCTTGTCCGTATGATACCTTTTACATTTTTTACAAAAAGGATAAAATCAAAATATGTAAGAGACGTTCTCTACTACATTCCCTATGGGGTTCTGGGTGCCATGACAATTCCCCATATTTTCTATTCGGCAGGTTCAACTATGGCATCTGTTGTGGGAACAGTCGTTGCACTTGTGATGGCGTTTTTCCGCTTTTCTCTCATAACAGTTGCCGCCACATCATGCATATTTGCATATCTTTCATCACTTGTGTTCTGATTCACCAAAAGGCATTGTTTTAAATATAATATTACGGGTGATTATATCATAATTGTGCGTAAATACAATTGCCTGATGGAGGATGTATATGTGTGAAATAAGAGAAACGGCTCTTTGCGACATAAACGTCGGAGAAAAGTGTATTGTTGATATGATAAAATCAGAAGATGATATGAAAAGAAGACTCTATGATCTTGGTTTTGTGCCGGGGGAAAAAATAGAATGTGTTATAAAGTCGCCCCTCGGCGATCCAAAGGCATACCTTGTTAAAAACACTCTCATTGCTCTGAGATGTGATGACAGCAAAAATATACTGGTAAAAGATGTCCACGGCACTAAAACATAATGAAAATCACATTTTAAATAACAAAATGGCAAAAAATACTTGCAATATTTGCGGATTTGAGGTATAATGTTGGTATATATGAAATATAATTGGAGGTATAATTATGATATCAGCAGGTGAATTCAGAAACGGCGTAACTTTTGAACTGGATGGCAACGTATTCCAGATTGTTGAATTCCAGCATGTAAAACCCGGTAAAGGTGCCGCTTTCGTAAGAACCAAACTTAAAAACGTTATAACCGGCGGTGTGGTTGAAAAAACATTCAGACCCACAGAAAAAATGCCTAAAGCTCACATAGAAAGAAAGGATTATGAATATCTTTATTCCGATGGAGATCTCTATTACTTCATGGATCAGGAAAGTTATGAACAGATGCCTCTCAATTCTGATCAACTTGGAGATTCTCTCAAATTCGTAAAAGAGAACATGGTTGTTAAAGTTCTTTCCTACAAAGGCAGTGTGTTCGGCGTTGAGCCTCCCACATTTGTTGAACTTGAAGTAACAGAAACAGAACCCGGCTTTAAAGGTGACACATCAACAGGTGCAACAAAACCTGCAACACTTGAAACCGGTGCTACCATCATGGTTCCTCTCTTTGTTGACCAGGGTGATTTCATCAGAGTTGACACAAGAACAGGGGAATATATGGAAAGAGTATAATTTGTCATTTTGACATTTTGAAAGGATAATATTATGGAAAATATTTCAAATCAACTTTCATATCTCAAAGGATTGGTTGACGGAATCAAAGTTGATCCCGAATCAGACTATGGCAGAATTTTTGAAGGCATCATAAATGTTTTGGATGAAATCAATGAATCTGTAAATGAGATTTTAGATTATCAGGACGAGCTTTCAGAGCAGATTGATCTTATTGATGAAGATCTTGCAATCATCGAAGAAGAATTTGCAGATGAAGATGACTTTGAAGACGATGATTTCAACGATTGGGAATATTATGAGATTGATTGTCCCAAATGCGGAGCAACAGTTTGTCTTGATGAAGATTTCTTCGACACAGACAAGAGTGTTGTTTGCCCTGAATGCGGCGAAGAATTTGACATTGATTTTGACACAGAACTTGAAGATGAAGAATAAAAATCACAAATAATAAACATCAAGAAACCTGCTTTTTGCAGGTTTCTTGGTTTTTTAGGAAATAATTTACACAATAAATAAATGGAGGATAACAATGTATACAGAAAAAGAAATACAAGAAATTAAAGAGTATGCGGCAAAACACGTGTGTACTCACTATGCAGTAAATGCAGACATTGACAAACACCCTAAAATTTATGACAGAAGTGAAGGGGTATATGTTTATGACATTCACGGTACAAGATACCTTGACACATTCGGTTCACTTCTCACAACAATTTGCGGACATAACACACAGGCAATTATGGATGCAATGAACGAACAGTTCAAGAAAATTGACTTCTTCCCCAACTTTGGCGATGACTATTGTATGCCTGCAATTGAACTTGCAAAAAGACTTGACAAAATTATGCCGGAAGGTCTTTCAAGTTATTTCTTTGTGTCAAGCGGATCTGAGGCAAATGATGCCGCAATCAAAATGGCTCGCTCATATCATGTGAATAAGGGTGACACAAAGCGCTACAAGGTAATTTCCAGAAATGCTTCATATCATGGCACAACTGTTACAGCAATGTCTGCAACAGGTATTGACTATTTCAGAAAAAATTATGAACCCATGGTTAATGACTTTGTTATAAGAGCAGACGGTGCAAACTGTAAGCATTGTCACCTTGGCAAGAAAAAACATAGTTGTAATATGGACTGTATTGCATCTCTTCGTCAGACCATAATTGACAATGATCCTGAAACAATTTCATGTCTTATCATGGATCCACTTCCCGGTTCAAACTCCGGCTATCCTGTTCCCCCCGAAGGATATCTTCAGAAAGTAAAAGAAATGTGTCAGGAATTTGGCATACTCCTCATTTTCGATGAAGTTCAGGTTGGTATCGTAAAGAGCGGTGCAATGTTTGTTTCCGAACTCTTTGGAGTAACACCCGACATTTTAACAACTGCAAAATCACTCACCAATGGTATGATGCCTATGGGACTTTGTGCAATGAGACAGGAAATCATGGATTGCTTCCGTGAAAAGCCGGGCAATGAATTTGTATCAGGTAACACCTTCGGTGCTCATAACCTTGCTTGTGCAGCTGCCATTGCAACACTTGACTACATCGAAGAAAACAAACTCATTGACAGATGTAATGAACTCAGTGCATACATAAAAGAACAGATAGAAGTTCTTATGAAGAAGTTTAACTTCGTATCAGGATATGAAGGTCTCGGTCTTATGCTCTGCATCGAACTCGCCTACACAGACGGCGATGACCTCATTCCTCTCAATCCCGACTATCACGTTGGAACATTTATCAATGATTTCTGCTATGACAACGGACTTATTATGAGAAACAATGACGACCTTATCGTTGTTGCACCTCCTGTTGTATTCACAAAAGAAAATGTTGATGAAATGATGGCAATTTTTGATAAAGCATTAACTGCTGCTAAAGAAAAATTCAATCTGTAATTTTAAATATAGTCAAGGCGTAAAAAATAATAAAACAAAAAGCCCGAATATCAAGTTCAAATTACTTGTATATTCGGGCTTAATTTGTATCTGAAAATTTGTGCATTTGTTGATTGCATTTTATATTTTCACATTCAATTCATCCAGCATGGCTTTTGCCGCCATCTGCTGTGATTTCTTTTTGTTTGAGCCAACTCCGAAAGCACTTTTTCCCCCTGCAATTTCAACCTTTGTTTCAAAGGTTTTATTGTGGTCAGGTCCGCTTTCGCTCATCATTGTGTAGACAGGGACATAGCCTCTGCTCTGACAGTATTCCTGAAGAACTGATTTGTAATCTGCCTCTCTTCCTCTGTGTTCTGCCGCTTCGATGATATCATCTTTAAGCCAGTCAAGAACCATTTTTTTGACCGTGTCAAAGCCTGAATCAAGATATATTGCAGCAATAACAGATTCCATTGCATCGGATGTGAGAGAGGGTTTCAGTCCTCCGCCTGAAAGGCTTTCGCCTTTTCCCATTAAAAGATATTCACCCAGATGAAGTGAAGATGCCAACTTTGCGAGAGAATCTTCGCATACAACAGATGCTCTTATCTTTGAAAGTTCGCCTTCAGAACGCTTTTTATAATTTTTATATAAAAATTCACTTACTGATAGACCAAGAACAGAATCACCCAAAAATTCCATGCGTTCATTTGAACCGTGGGGGAGATTTTTGTGCTCGTTTATATATGAAGTGTGAGTGAGAGCGTTTTTCAGATAAGAAATATTTTTAAATTTGTAGCCAAGGATTTTTTCAAATTCGCCAAGTTCAGGCATCATATCACCACCGGTGAAGTTTTTTTCATAAAATCAGCTGTTAGCCTTTATGTAGTCAACAACATCGCCTACACAACTTACATTTTCAGCTTCGTCTTCGGGGATTTCAAGGTCAAATTCTGTTTCGAGAGCAAGGATGAGTTCAACGATGTCGAGAGAATCTGCACCAAGATCTTCAATGAAGGAGGATTCAGCAGTAATTTCGTCTGCTTCAACACCAAGCTGATCTGCAATGATTTCTTTAACTTTTTCAAATACCATGTTTATTTACCTCTTTCTTTTTGATACATATATAATATTACATAAATTTCCTTTAGTCAATAGTTTTTTATCCCCATATTACAGATATCATTATGCCCGAAAGTATAATAATTGCACATAGAGTTTTGAAAAGGATGTTTTTCTCCTTAAAGAAAAGCCATCCCGTGAGGACAGTGACAAAAACCGAAGACTGTTTTATGACTGTCATAACGGTCACCTGACTTTCGGGTGATGCGTTTGCAATAAAGAGAAGTCTGTCACCGAAAACAAGAGAAAGACTCATAAGGGGAATCCAGTAGTTTCCTTTCAGAGTTGAGATTGAAACTTTTTCTTTTCTTACAATCAGAATCAAACCATACAAAACCAAAAGAAACAACATAAACCAGAACTGAAGTTGGTCGCTTGTCATGGATTTCATAAGCACCTTATCCATTGTGCCCGAAATTGAATTGAGTATGCAGTTAAGAAGTGCCGCAAGAAGAACGGTTATGCTGACTCTTCCTTTTGGGGAATCAGATTTTGAATTTGCTAAAAGCAGCCCTGTGGTTACGATTATAACCCCGAGAGCCTTTGCCAAAGTCATTTCTTCACCTAAAACAAACACACCGAGAAGCGTTGAAAAAACCATTCTCGACATATCCATAATGCCGTAGAGACTAACAGTCATTGACCTTAGCGCCACAAAGGCGAGCATCCAGGAACTTGCAACAATGAGTGCTTTCAGAAAAGAATAGAAAATATATATTTCCGGAGTCGAAAAGGCATTCCCCGAAAAGGGGAGAATGAGAATAAAGCCCAGAAGAGAATAGAAGAAAAGAATTTCATCTGACGAACTTTTCTTCAGAGCCGCTTTCTTCATTGCGTCTCTTGAGCCTTTAAGAAAACTGTATATAAAAATAAATAAAACCCATAAACTATTCATAACTTACCACTTCAAAAAACTTTGTATTATAATACTTTGCTGTATCAATTACATTTTTGTCAATCTTTTCTCCACATACAATGTATGAAACTGCAGGGGGACAACTGACGCACAGAGAAGATAGAACTCTGCCTTCGCACTTTTCAATTTCAAGCCTTTGCGATTTTGAAAGAGAGGCATCTTTGGGTGTCATAACTCTTTCAGGCTTTGAAATTATCGGGAATTTTTCCTTTATTTCCTCTTTTTTCGGAATGGATAAAAGAACATTTTTGAGTTTCTCAAGTTCTGAGTCTGTCATTTCACAACTTAGCATAAACACGGCAAAATCCTTGTCCGAAAATTCACATTCAATGTTTGATTTTCTTAAAAATTCTGCAAATTCTTCGCCGTCATATCCGTATTTTTTCGTTTCTATACATATTTTTAAAACTTCGTCACCCAGAAGTGAAAAACCGTGTTTTTCAAGATTTTCTTTAAAACTTTCAATCTTTTGGCAAAAGTCTGAAAGTTTTTTTCTGTATCCGTCAAAGATATACTCATTTGCAAGGTCAAGGGATGCCATTATAAGATATGACGGACTTGTGGAACCAAAAAGTGAAAGAGCATATTTTGCCTTTTTCAAAAGAAAGTCCGGGGCATCATATGATACGTGAAGATATGCTCCGCCTGTTAAAACCGGCAAGGTTTTGTGGGCAGAATCACAACATATATCTGCACCAAGGTCTGTGGGATGAAGGCTTTCGGGCAAAAATTTCAGGTATGCACCGTGAGCATTATCCACCAAAAGAAGAACGTCGTGTTTTTTGCATATTTTGGAAATTTCTTTTATGTCACAGATGTTGCCAAGATAGTCGGGACTTGTCACATATACTGCGCAAAAACCATCATCCTCTGAAAGTAAGCCGTCAAGTTCTTTGGGGCAAATTGAGCAGGAGAGGTATGATTCTGAACTTTTCGGGAAAATCCATTCCACATCAATGTCAAGAAGTGCCGCACCTGAAATAAAGGTTTTGTGGGCATTTCTTCCTGCAAGTATTTTGGTCTTCCCCTTTCCTTTTTCCTTTGCGGATAAAGATGCAAGATAGAGCATTGCTCTTATGCAAAGGGATGAGCCTTCTGCTGAATAGAGGGTGTGTGAGCCAAAAAGAGCCGATGCGTTTTTCTCACTCAAATCTATTATTCCCTCTGCATCATAAAGGGAATCTGCACCCTTTATCTCTGTTATGTCAAATTTTTCAGGGCCAAGATAACATTTCCCTTTGTGACCGGGCATATGAAGTCTCATTGTGCCGGAAAGTGAATATTTTTCTAAAAAATCAATTATGGGGGTTGTCATCATTCATCATCTTCCATATTTGCAATTACAAGAGCAATGGCACATTCCATTCTCTTTTTGAAAAGTTCGCAGCCGTATTCATACACGCCGTCAACTTTTCCCGTTGCGTGGTATGCATTTGCACTGCATCCGCCGGAACAATAGAGTCTTGCCCAGCATTTTTCACATTCACTTCTTGCATACACATTGCATCTTTCAAATTCAGACTGGGTTTCGGTGTTCGTAACTCCTTCAAAAACGCTTCCGAGTCTGAATTTTTCCTCGCCGACGAACTGATGGCAGGGATAAAGATCGCCCGAGGGTGTAACTGCCATATATTCAGTTCCCGAACCGCAACCCGAAATTCTTTTATATATGCATGGACCTCCCGTGAGGTCAATCATGTAGTGATAGAAAGTGAAAGGCTTTCCTTCTTTTTTTCTTTTGAGCATAAGCTCAGCAAGTTTTTCATACTGCTCACAGATTATGGGGAAATCTTCTTTTGTGAGGGCAGATGGGGCATCGGGAGATGATACGACAGGTTCCATACTGAGTTCGGTGAATCCAAGTTCAAGCATTTTTTCAATGTCTTTTAAAAAGTCGGGGTTTGCGTGGGTGAAAGTCCCCCTCATATAATAGCCTTTGCCCTCTCTTTTTTCAACAAACTTCTGGAACTTGGGAACAATTTTGTCAAAACTTCCCTCGCCCTTATAGTCAACTCTGTATCGGTCGTGAATTTCTTTTCTGCCGTCTAAAGAAAGAACAACGTTATGCATTTCTTTGTTTGAATATTCAATAACTTCATCATCAATAAGCATTCCGTTTGTTGTGAGAGTGAAACGAAAATTTTTCCCTTTATCCTTTTCAACCTCTCTTGCATATTCAACAATTTTCTTCACAACCTCCCAGTTCATGAGAGGTTCTCCGCCGAAAAAGTCCACTTCCAGATTTCTTCTTGTTCCTGAGTTTTCAATGAGAAAATCAATGGCACGTTTTCCCGTTTCAAAACTCATAAGTGCGTCCTCACCGTGATATTTGCCCTGACTTGCAAAGCAGTAGGCACAGTTAAGGTTGCAGGTGTGTGCCACATGAAGACAAAGGGCTTTTATGATTCCTTTGCTTTTTGCCTTCAGATCTCCTGCAGATGCCTTAAAGGTATCGGGAGCAAGGAGTTTTCCTGCATCAATAAGGTTTTCAACCTGCTCAAAGCATTCGTTTATATCATCCTTTGTTATGCCGTCTTTTCCGTCATATTTTTCAATCATAGCATCAATGATTGTTTTTTTGTCTTCTTTTTCAATCATGGCTATGATGTCATATGCCACGTCATCCACAACGTGAACAGAACCGGAGCAGACATCTAAAACAATGTTTTGCCCCAAAAGTTTATATTGGTGTATCATAATTTTATTCTCCTTTTAATAAGGATTTTATCAGAAAAAAACGATGTAAAAACATATTTTTACATCGCCATGGGAATAGGAAAAAAAGATTCAGAATTGACAAATCGAATGCCACTTGGGATTACATACCAAGTGGCACGGTAGCCCGAAGCTGTACAAAGGTACTGCGAGGGTGAGATTGGTCGATAGCAAAAAGGCGTATTATAGAAGAAAAATATCTTTAAAAAAGATATTTTTCAACCATTATTGCATAATTAAAATTTACGAACCAATCAGCACTTAATATTTTATATTACTGCCTTTTTGCGGTCTGGGCTTTTTTTACATTCCCTTTGTTTAATTATTTATCTTTCTTATTGTTTTCGCATTTCTGGTTAGCTATACCGCAGCTTGTTTTGCAAGCAGACTGGCAAGATGTCTGACATTCGCCGCATCCGCCATTTTTTATACTTTCGCAAAGATTGCGTGTTTCAATTGTTTTAATATGTTTCATTGTCATAACCTCCAATATTCATTTGGTTAATTATACTACTTTTTTAAGATAAAGTCAATAGATTAAATACTAATTTGGGGAGATTTGACACATAATATTATTTTTGGTATTATATTCATATATTTAACCATCTTCAGGGAGGATTCTGTTATGCCCACAGTACTTATAACAGGCGGAACGAGAGGAATAGGGAAAGCGTGTGCTGAACTTTTTTTAGAAAAAGGATACAAGGTCATTGCAACCTATGAAAAAAATGAAATCAAAGCAAGTGAACTTAAAAATAAATATCCTGATAAAAACTTACTCATAAAAAAATGTGATGTTTCAGATTTTAACGCAGTAGAAAATCTGTTTTCTGAAATTAAAAATATCTATGGCGGTGTTGACATTCTCATAAATAACGCCGGAATATCTCAGCAGAAACTTTTTTGCGACATCAAAAGGGATGAGTGGGACAAAATGATGGATGTTAATATTGGTTCAATTTTTAACACCGTTAAATGTGCCTATGACTATATGGTGTCAAAAAAATGGGGTAGAATCATAAATGTTTCTTCAATCTGGGGAATGACAGGTGCATCCTGCGAGGTACACTACAGTGCATCAAAGGCGGCAGTAATTGGTTTTACAAAAGCACTTGCAAAAGAACTCGGGCCGTCAAATGTGTGCGTGAATTGTGTTGCACCGGGGGTAATAGATACCGAAATGAATTCCCATCTTTCAGAGGAAGATTATGACGCCCTCTCTGATGAAACCCCTCTTTGCAGAATCGGAAAACCAAAAGAGGTTGCATCACTTGTTTTATATCTTGCATCCGATGATGCATCATTCATAACAGGACAGGTTATAAGCCCTAATGGCGGGATGGTAATTTGACGGGATGTAAAAAAGGCAAGGACAGTAAAACAAATGTTTTACTGTCCTTAATTTTTTAATTAATATTTGTGTTCCGGAATTTTACAGTATAGTGATTTGCACTTTTAGACTTCGCGAGAAGATATGTATATCATATTATGTTCGCGACTCGGGTGCAGGCACAGCCTGCTTTTTACGCTCCGGATTACGCTTCGATAATTCTTACTTTGTATACCCCTTCAACTGCACTGAGTTCATTTTCTAATCCTGCAGGAACAGAATCAACATCAATGATTGTGTAAGCATTGTCTTTTTTGCTCTTGTTAATCATATTAACAATGTTGATGTTGTCATTTGCAAAGATTGAAGAGAATGTGTTAAGCATATTGGGAATGTTCTGGTGAGCAATTGTCACTCTGAATTTTGTTTCCATATTTGCTTCAACATTGGGGAAATTAACGGAATTTTTAATGTTACCGAATCTTATAAAATCAGAAAGTTCTTTTGCTGCCATAATAGCACAGTTGTCTTCTGATTCGGGAGTGGATGCACCAAGGTGAGGAATGTTTACAACATTTTCCATACCAAGGGTTTCCTCTGACGGGAAGTCAACCACATAAGAAGCAATAGTTCCATTTTCAATAGCAACCTTGAGTGCTTTTGCATCTACAAGTTCGCCTCTTGAGAAGTTGAGAAGTCTTGTGCCTTTTTCCATGCAGTCAAACATTTCCTCGTTAATGATTCCGCGTGTTCCGTCGTTTAAGGGCATATGCATTGAAATGTAGTCACAGTTTGCAACGAGGACTTTGAGATCCTGACATTTCTTAACCTGACTTGAAAGTCCCCATGCAGCATCAACGGAAATGTAGGGGTCATAGCCCATAACATCCATACCAAGGTGGATTGCAAGGTTTGCAACCTTTGCACCGATTGCACCAAGACCAACAACACCAAGTTTTTTGCCGAGGATTTCAGGGCCTGCATAAGCACTTTTACCTTTTTCAACCAAAGCACCCACATTGTCGCCTTCGCCTTTTAAGGTTTTAGCCCAGTCAACAGCATCTGTAATTTTTCTTGATGCTAAAAGAAGACCTGCAATTGTGAGTTCTGCAACAGCATTTGCATTTGCACCGGGAGTGTTAAACACAACAATACCTTTTTCGCTGCACTTGTCAATCGGGATATTATTTGTACCTGCACCTGCTCTTGCAACGCATTTGAGGTTGTCGCCAAGTTCCATGTCGTGCATTTTGAAACTTCTGAGAATTATAGCATCGGGGTTTTTAACCTCGTCTGTTATTGTGAACACATTTGTGTCAAGATTATCAAGACCGCATTTTGCAATCTTGTTGAGTGTCAATACTTCATACATAGGAAGTTACCTCCGGACTTATTTGTTTTCTGCTTCAAATTTTTTCATGAAGTCAACAAGAGCCTGAACGCCTTCAACGGGCATTGCATTGTAGATACTTGCTCTCATACCGCCGACAGTTCTGTGACCTTTGAGATTAACAAAACCTGCTGCTGTTGCTTCTTTGATGAATTTAGCATTGAGTTCATCATTTCCTGTAACAAAAGGAACGTTCATAAGAGATCTGTCCTCGGGGTCTGTTACAGTTGCAGAGAACATTTCGCTTGAATCAAGGTAGGAATAGAGAATTTCTGCCTTTTTAAGATTTGTCTTATGCATAGCCTCAATTCCGCCGTTTTCCTTAAGCCATTCGCAAACGAGTTTGCAGATGTAAATTGTGTAGGTTGGTGGAGTGTTAAACATTGAGCCGTTGTCTGCGTGAATCTGATAGTTAAACATCGTGGGGCAGATGTCCATCGCTTTTCCGATGAGGTCTTCTCTGATGATAACAACAGTGAGACCTGCAGGAGCCATATTTTTCTGAGCACCGGCATAAATCATACCGAATTTTGTAACGTCAACAGGCTCTGAAAGAATGCATGATGACATATCTGCAACCAGGGGAACATCGCCTGTGTCGGGAACGTTTGCATATTTTGTTCCGTAGATGGTGTTATTGTATGTAATGTGAACATAATCTGCATCGGGTGTAAACATTGATTTATCAAGTTTGGGGATGTAGTTAAATACTTTATCCTCTGAAGATGCAATTATTTTTGCATCGCCGTATCTTGCAGCTTCTTTCTGGGATTTTTTAGCCCAGAGACCTGTGAGCACATAGTCTGCTTTTTTGTTTTCGCCATAGAGATTAAGGGGAATCATAGCAAACTGGCTGGATGCTCCGCCCTGAAGGAAAAGCACCTTGTAGTTTTCGGGAATGTTTAAAAGTTCTCTGAGGAGTGCTTCGCAATCATCTATAATCTTCTGATAATCTGAAGAGCGGTGACTCATCTCCATTACTGACATTCCTGAATTTCCATAGCATACAAGTTCTGCCTGCGCTTTTTCAAGAACGGGAAGTGGGAGTGCAGACGGACCTGCTGAAAAGTTATAAACTCTGTTCATAATTATCGTTCCTTTCTGAATATAAATTAACATATATTATACTCCTAAAAAAGGTAATAGTCAATAGATGAGAGAATAAAAAGAGTAACAAATTGACATTTTTTTGTCAATCTCTGATTTCCGGAGGTTTCTCTGATAAATCCCTTAAAAATACTGGTATCCTCGGTTTTGATATAATAGTTTTCAAAAAAAACAAAAAATTAACTTACAAAATTTCAAAAAAACTCTTGACAAGCGGCTAATCTTTTGCTATAATACCATTCGTACCTTTGAGGGACACACATATAGCGCCATCGCCAAGTTGGTAAGGCACCGGATTCTGATTCCGGCATTTCGGAGGTTCGAGTCCTTCTGGCGCTGTCATATAAAAAACCTCTTTTGTCTACCAAGACAAGAGAGGTTTTTTATAATTATATCCGTTCTATGCAGAACGGATGATATATCTTCGATATGATGTCTGCTTTGCAGATGATATACGCTTCGCGTATGAAGAGAACGGATATTATATCATACTTGCGGTAAGCAAGTATATCATGCGGCAGAGCCGTATATCATATTGCGAAAGCAATATATCATTGGAAAATGCAACATTTAATGATAAAATTTACTCGAAAGAAGGTGCGTTTATGTCTGAAAACAAATTATTGGATATGTCTTTTGAATTTGCAGTTGCTATTGTAAATCTTGTCGATGGTGTAACTGCACCCAAAAGTTCTTATATGACCGATCAGCTTGCAAGATCAGGCACCTCTGTCGGAGCGAATATCCACGAGGCACAGTATGCACAAAGCAAAAAGGATTTTGTTTCAAAATTAGAGATTGCACTCAAGGAGTCTAACGAAACAAGTTATTGGCTGAAATTGATGTATGAAACAAAAAGAATAGATATTACTAATTATCAATATACCGAGAAATTATGTGGAAATATCCGCAGACTTTTGATTGCTTCCTGCAAGACAGCAAAGGAGAATGCAAAATGATTGCTATTGAAAACTTTATGAATATATTTCTCAATGTCTTGAACGATACTTTTAGAGAGCGTGTTTGGTTTGTTGGTTTACAAGGCAGTTATGGTCGTGACGAAGCAACAGAAACAAGCGACATTGATGTTGTTGTAATTATCGACGAATTGTCTGCTATGGATATCCAAACTTATAATGATATGTTGGATACTCTGCCTCACAGAGAACTGATTTGTGGTTTTATTTCAGGCAAAAAAGAGATTATGAATTGGGAGCCATCCGACCTTTTCCAGTTTTGCCACGACACCACACCAATCAAGGGAAGCCTTGACGAAGTAATGGCAGTTATTGACGAAAGTGCTGTGAACAGGGCAATCAAAATCGGTGTATGTAATATATACCACGGATGTGCTCACAATATGCTTCATGAAAAAAGCGAAGATATTTTGCGAGGGTTATATAAATCGGCTTCTTTTGTTGTACAGGCAATTGCTTACAAGCAAACGGGGAGCTATATCAACCGTCAAAAAGAATTGCTCCAAGTTGTATCTTCCAATGAACAGGTCATTGTTGAAACATTTATGAATTTGAAAATTGGCGGAGCGATAGATTTTAATTTGATGTCCGAAACATTGTTTTCTTGGTCAAAGAAATGGATTTCAGAAAACAGTTAAACTAATTCAAATTTGTGAGTAGGTAGATAGATTTACGCATCAAATCACGTTTTTCACCTATGTTTACGCACCGTTTGCGCGGTCTTTCACAAAAAAAGAACGCAATCTGCGTTCTTTTTTTGTGTTTGTGTCTGCAGGACACAAAATGGTGTTGTGCTAACATTGCCGAAAGCAAATATATCCAGCGAGTGTGACCGAGTATATTGCCGGTAAAATAAAAACATCTCTATGATTTTACCAAGTGAAAAAGCAGGCTGATTCTGTATGGGATTCAGCCTGCTTTTAAATGATTGAAATTATCAGAAATCCAACTGACCTTCAATGTAGGGAATAACTTCATCCATGTGAAGAGTTATCTGTTCCATTGTGTCACGGTTTCTCACGGTAACATTTCCTGTTTCTTCTGTGTCAAAATCGTATGTTACACACCATGGTGTACCGATTTCGTCCTGACGGCGGTAACGTTTACCGATACTTCCTGCATCGTCAAACTCACAGTTGAACTTTTTGCACATTTTTTCGTAGAGTTTGTATGCGTTTTCCGAAAGTTTCTTTGAAAGGGGAAGAACTGCAGCTTTTACAGGAGCGAGAGCAGGGTGGAATCTCATAACCACACGCATATCACCTTCGCCAACCTGTTCTTCATCATATGCTTCAACAAGGAAAGCAAGAGCCACACGGTCTGCACCAAGTGAGGGTTCAACACAGTAGGGAACATATCTCTCGTTTGTAACGGGATCAATATATTCCATCTTTTCACCGGAGTGCTCTGAATGTTGTTTAAGGTCAAAATCTGTTCTGTCAGCAATGCCCCAGAGTTCGCCCCAACCAAAGGGGAACATAAATTCAATATCGGTTGTTGCGTTTGAATAGTGAGAAAGTTCTTCGGGAGAGTGATCTCTCATTTTGATATTTTCTTCAGCAATTCCAAGGCTTAAGAGCCAGTTTTTGCAGTAATCTTTCCAATATGTAAACCATTCAAGGTCTGTTCCCGGTGCGCAGAAAAATTCAAGTTCCATCTGTTCAAATTCTCTTGTTCTGAAAGTGAAGTTTCCGGGAGTAATTTCATTTCTGAAAGATTTTCCCACCTGAGCAATACCAAAGGGGATTTTCTTTCTTGAAGTTCTTGCAACATTTTTAAAGTTTACAAAAATACCCTGAGCGGTTTCAGGTCTTAAGAAAAGTTCGGAAGCAGAATCTTCTGTAACACCCTGGAAAGTTTTGAACATAAGGTTGAACTTTCTGATGTCGGTGAAGTTTTGAGCGCCGCAATCGGGACAGCAGATGTTGTTTTCATTGATGAATTCAAGCATTTTTTCATTTGACCAACCGTCAACCGTAACGCTTTCACCTTTTGCAAAGTACCATTCTTCAATGAGTTTGTCCGCTCTGTGACGGCTTTTACATTCCTTACAGTCCATCAAAGGATCTGAAAATCCGCCAACGTGACCTGATGCTACCCATGTTTTTGGATTCATAAGGATGGCGGCATCAAGTCCCACATTGTAGGGAGATTCCTGAACAAACTTTTTCCACCATGCCTTTTTAACATTGTTTTTGAATTCAACACCAAGGGGACCGTAATCCCATGTGTTTGAAAGACCGCCGTAGATTTCAGAACCGGCATATACAAAGCCTCTGCCTTTGCAAAGAGCAATGATTTTTTCCATGGTCTTTTCAGTATTTTGCATATATATCATTCCTTTCTAAAGATACAATCACAGATAGTATCATAATATACGAAAATCAGCCCTTTGTCAAGTAACGGAAAGGAAAAAAAGAAAAGAGTTTTTACCTTATTTATATGTATAATTAACTATTGAAAAGAATGTCATATTATGCTATACTGATACCATATATGATTATAAACATTTTACGGAAAGGATATATACGTTATGAAAAAGGTTGCAATTGTAATGGGCAGTGACAGTGATCTCGGTGTTCTCACTCCTGCCATAGACAAACTGAAAAGTTTTTCCATTCCCCACGAGGTAAGAGTAATAAGTGCTCACCGCACACCCCTGCAGGCGATAGAGTTTGCATCAAAGGCTGAAGAAAACGGCTTTGGAGTTATTATTGCCGCAGCAGGAAAAGCGGCACATCTTGCAGGCGTTCTTGCAGGAAACACAACTCTCCCCGTAATCGGAATTCCTGTGAAAGCATCGGTGCTTGACGGAATGGATGCACTTCTTGCCACAGTTCAGATGCCATCGGGCATTCCTGTTGCAACCGTTGCTATAGACGGAAGTGCAAATGCGGCAATTTTAGCTGCCCAGATTCTTGCCCTCTCTGATGAGAATCTGGCAAGTGAACTCAAAAAAATGAGAGAAAAAATGACATCTGATGTTGTTGAAAAAGATAAGAAAATCAAAGCACAGTTTGAATAATAAGGATATGGAGGATTCAGAAGATGGACAAAAGTTTTTCAGAAAGTTATAAATCAGCCGGCGTTGATATTACCGCAGGCTACAATGCAGTAAAACTTATGAAAGAGCATATTGCCCGCACGGAAAACTCAGGTGTTGTATCTGACATTGGCGGTTTCGGCGGACTTTTTATGCCTGATATGGCAGGGATTTCACAGCCTGTACTTGTCAGCGGAACAGACGGCGTTGGAACAAAACTCAAAATCGCATTTCTCATGGATAAGCACGATACTGTCGGCATAGACTGCGTTGCAATGTGCGTAAATGATATCATTTGCTGCGGTGCAAAACCTCTTTTCTTCCTTGACTATATTGCATGCGGAAAAAATGTTCCTGAAAAAATTGCCGCAATAGTGTCAGGTGTTGCAGAAGGATGCGTTCAGTCGGGTGCTGCACTCATTGGCGGTGAAACTGCTGAAATGCCCGGATTCTATCCGATAGATGAATATGACCTTGCAGGTTTTGCTGTTGGTATGGTAGACAAAGCAAAAGTTTATGACAACACTAAAATATGTGAGGGTGACGTTTTGGTTGCACTTCCCTCATCGGGAATTCACTCAAACGGTTATTCTCTTGTGAGAAAAGTTTTTGATGTTGAAAACAGAGACCTTAATGTATATTCTGATGAACTTGGAAAAACCATCGGTGAAGAACTTTTGACACCCACAAAAATATATGTAAAAGACATTGCCGCAATTGACAAAGTGACAACCATAAAAGCGGTATCTCACATAACAGGCGGTGGATTCTATGAAAATATTCCAAGAAGTATCCCCGAAGGATTCACAGCAAAAATAGAAAAATCAGCGGTAAAAATCCACCCTGTATTCAATATGCTTGCATCCCTTGGAAATATCCCCGAAAGAGATATGTTCAACACCTATAATATGGGTGTGGGCATGAGCATAGTTGTTCCAAAAGAAGATGCAGACAAGGTTCTTTCAGCATCAAACGGCTCCTACATAATCGGTGAAATTGTAAAAGGTGACGGCGGGGTGCAGTTATGCTAAAGAAAATTGCAGTCCTTGTATCAGGCGGCGGAACAAATCTTCAGGCACTCATCGATGCTCAGAATGACGGAATCATAAAGAGCGGTAAAATAACTCTTGTTATCTCAGACCGTGAGGGTGCCTATGCTCTTGAAAGAGCAAAAAATTCGAGGATCGCTTCCGTGTACATAAAAAAAGGCGAAGGCTTTGAAGAAAAACTTACGGAAGAACTTGAAAAAGCAGAAATTGACATTATTGTTCTTGCAGGATTTCTTTCAATTCTTTCCGAAAATTTTGTAAAAAAGTATGATAAGAAAATAATAAATGTTCACCCGTCTCTCATTCCGTCTTTTTGCGGTGACGGATTCTACGGACTTCGTGTTCATAAAGCCGCCCTTGAAAAAGGGGTAAAGGTAAGCGGAGCAACGGTACATTTTGTAAATGAAATCACCGATGGTGGCGAAATCATCATGCAAAAAGCAGTAGAAGTCAGAGAAGGTGATACTCCTGAAATTCTTCAAAAAAGAATAATGGAAGAGGCAGAGTGGAAAATTCTTCCCCTTTCCGTTGAAAAGGTTTGCTCTGAAATGATTTTATGAAAGGAACTTTGAACTTATGAATATTATGGTAATTGGTGGCGGAGGCAGAGAACACGCAATCATTCACAGTCTCAAAAAAAGCCCCAAAGCAGAAAAAATATATGCTCTCCCCGGAAACGGCGGTATCGCCGCTTTGGCTGAGTGCGTTGCAATCGGTGCAACAGAAATCGAAAAGATTGTTGACTTTGCAAAGAATAACAACATAGATTTTGCCGTTGTGGCACCTGATGATCCTCTGGTGCTCGGTGCAGTTGATGCTTTGGAAAAAATCGGAGTTCCCTGCTTTGGCCCGAGAGCCAATGCGGCAATCATCGAGGGAAGTAAGGTTTTTTCAAAGAATCTTATGAAAAAATATAACATTCCCACAGCAGGCTATGAAGTTTTTGATGATTCAAAAAAAGCAATTGAATACATAGAAAAAGGAACATTTCCCGTTGTCATAAAAGCAGACGGACTGGCACTTGGAAAAGGCGTTATCATTGCTCAAAGTTTTGATGAAGCAAAAGATGCAGTTCATTCCATTATGGAAGACAAAATCTTTGGTGCATCGGGAAATAATGTGGTTGTTGAAGAATTCCTCACAGGCCCTGAGGTTTCGGTTCTTTGTTTCACAGACGGTGAAACTCTGGTTCCCATGGTTTCATCCATGGATCACAAAAGAGTGGGAGACGGAGACACAGGACTCAACACAGGAGGAATGGGAACAATTGCTCCAAATCCATGCTACACAGAGGAACTTGCAAAAGAATGTATGGAAACAATTTTCCTTCCCACAGTTGATGCAATGAACAAAGAGGGCAGAACCTTTAAGGGTTGTCTGTATTTCGGACTTATGATAACTCCCAAAGGACCAAAGGTTATTGAATATAACTGCCGTTTCGGTGATCCCGAAACTCAGGTTGTTCTTCCACTTTTGGAATCTGACCTTTTGGACATTATGATTGCAGTTTCCAAAGGAAATCTCAAAAACGTTCCCGTTAAGTTCTCAGACGGTGCTGCTGCTTGTGTTGTTGTTGCATCTGAGGGCTATCCCAAGTCCTATGAAAAAGGATTTGAGGTGACAGAAGAAAAACTTCCTGATGACTGCTTTGTATATCACGCAGGAACTCAGATGAAAGACGGAAAGGTAGTAACTTCCGGCGGAAGAGTTGCAGGGGTTTGTGCAAAAGCAGAAACTTTAGAAAAGGCACTTGAAAAAGCATATAAAGCAACAGAAAGTTTTAATTTCGAGAAAAAATATATGAGAAAAGACATAGGAAAGAGGGCACTTGATATTTTGAATTCGAAATAAACATAGAATTCTGCGTAAAGTCCCCCTTGTCTAAAGGGGGAAAGAAATCCGCAAGGATTTCAAGGGGGATTTTTAGTCCCCAATCACTACTTTGGAAGGATGATACAAATTGGTATACAGAATTTATTCCGAGAAAAAAGCAGGCCTTGATAACGAAGCAAGAGGTCTTTTTTCAGAGGCAACAGGGCTTTTGGGCATAGAAGGTCTTAAAAAAGTCCGCATTTTAAACAGATATGATGTTGAAAATATAGAATCTGAACTTTTTGAAAGAAGCAAACGTACAGTTTTTTCCGAACCTCAGTTGGATGACATATATGATACTTTGCCCGAAACTGACGGTTATGTTTTTGCAGTTGAACCTCTCCCCGGTCAGTTTGACCAGAGAGCAGATTCTGCCGCACAGTGTATTCAACTTATGAGTCAGGCACAGCGTCCTGTTGTTAAAAGTGCAAAAGTATACATTCTGTCAGGCAATCTTTCAGAGGAAGATATTGCCGCAATCAAAAAATATGTTATAAATCCCGTCGAATGCAGAGAGGCATCTTTGGAGGAGGCTTCAACACTCACAGCTATGGCCGATGTTCCGCCTCCGGTTAAAACCATTGAAGGCTTTATCAGGATGAATGAAAAAGACCTTGCAAATCTTCTCTCTGAAATGGGACTGGCAATGGATCTTGACGATCTTGCCTTCTGTCAGAGTTATTTCCTCCAAGAGGACAGAGACCCCACAATAACAGAAATAAAAATGATAGATACATACTGGTCAGACCACTGCCGTCATACGACATTCCTCACAACCATTGACAGTGTGGAATTTCAGGATGAACTTACAAAATCTGCCTTTGACCGCTATGTGAACACCCGTGTTCTTACAGGTCGTTCAAAACCCATCAATCTTATGGACATTGCAACAATGGCAATGAGATATCTTCGCTCCACAGGTTCCCTTTCAAAACTTGACGAATCCGAAGAAATCAACGCCTGCACAGTTAAGATTGATGTTGACGTTGAGGGTGAAAAACAAAAATGGCTTCTTCTTTTCAAAAATGAGACCCACAACCACCCTACAGAAATTGAACCCTTTGGCGGTGCGGCAACCTGCATTGGTGGTGCAATCAGAGACCCCCTTTCAGGAAGAGCCTATGTATATCAGGCAATGAGAGTAACCGGCGGTGCCAACCCCTTGAGAAGCGTTTCTGAAACAATCCCCGGCAAACTTTCACAAAGAAAGATTGTGACAACTGCGGCAAACGGCTATAGTTCCTACGGTAACCAGATTGGTCTTGCCACAGGTCAGGTTGACGAACTCTATCACGACGGCTATGCGGCAAAACGTATGGAAATCGGTGCCGTGGTGGGTGCAGTTCCTCAGGAAAATGTAAGAAGAGAAGTTCCTGCCCCCGGCGACATTGTAATTCTTCTTGGAGGAAGAACAGGCAGAGACGGCTGCGGCGGTGCAACAGGTTCATCAAAATCTCACAGTACACAGTCCTTGGAAACTTGCGGTGCAGAAGTTCAGAAAGGTAATGCACCTGAGGAAAGAAAACTTCAGAGACTTTTTAGAAATAAAGAAGCAACAAGACTTATCAAACGCTGCAATGACTTTGGCGCAGGCGGTGTGTCTGTTGCAATCGGAGAACTTGCAGACGGTCTTAAAATAAACCTTAATGCAGTTCCTAAAAAATATGACGGCCTTGACGGCACAGAACTTGCCATCAGCGAATCTCAGGAACGAATGGCAGTTGTTGTAGAGGCAAAAGATGCCGAAAAATTTGCATCTCTTGCAGATAAGGAAAATCTTGAAGCAACAATTGTTGCCACCGTAACAGAAGAAGCACGTCTTGTTATGGAACACGACGGCAGAATCATTGTTGATCTTTCAAGAGAATTTCTTAATTCAAACGGCGCAGAAAAACACATCAAGATTTCCGCAGTAAAACCTGAAAGTTTTGAAAAAGACATCAATGAAAAGTCATTTGCAGAAAGTTTTGAAGAACTTGCATCCGACCTTAACGTTTGTTCAAAACGCGGTCTTTCAGAACGCTTTGATTCTACCATCGGTGCAGGAACAGTTCTTATGCCCTTTGGTGGTAAATATCAGATAACACCCACTCAGGCAATGGCTGCAAAAATCCCCCTTGAAAGGGCGCAGACCGACACCTGCTCTGTTATGAGTTGGGGATACAATCCGTTTATTTCGGAAAAAAGCCCCTATCATGGTGCATATCTTGCAGTGGTTGAATCTGTTTCCAAACTTGTTGCAACAGGTGCTCCCCTTGATGATTGTTATCTCACATTCCAGGAATATTTCAAAAAACCCGGAACCGACCCCAAACGTTGGGGCGAACCCATGAGCGCACTTCTCGGTGCATTTTCTGCTCAACTTGACTATGGCTTTGCATCAGTCGGCGGAAAAGACTCCATGAGCGGAAGTTTTGAAAAGATTGACGTTCCGCCAACACTTGTTTCTTTTGCAATAACTGTTGGTGATGCAAAGAAAATCATTTCGCCTGAATTTAAAAAAGCAGGAAACAAAGTATATTTCCTTGCACCAAAATATACAGAGGACAAACTTCCCGATGCAAAAGAACATAAAAAACTTTTTGCAAAAATCACAAAACTCATTTCCGACGGCAAAATCATTTCTGCTCACACCCCCACCTATGGCGGCATAGCAGAAGGCATAATGAAAATGACCTTCGGAAATAAGATAGGCTTTAAGTTTGAAGAAAAAATCGAAAAAGATTTCCTCTTTGCCTATAACTACGGCGGCTTTGTTGTGGAAGCAACTATAGATTTAGAAGATGCAATTTTGCTTGGCGAAACAGTTTCTGATTATGTAATCACCAAAGGCGATGAAACAATCTGTCTTGAAAGTCTTCAGAAGATTTATGAAGACAAACTTGAAAGCGTATTCTCCTGTAACATCAAAACAGAAGAAAAAGAACTCATAACTGTTTCCAAGCCTTGCGAAAAAAGAGTTGCACCAAAAATCGGAATTGCAAAACCGAAAGTTCTGATTCCTGTGTTCCCCGGAACAAACTGTGAATATGACACAGCAAAGAGACTTGCCCTGGCAGGTGCAGAGCCTGAGATTCTTGTTGTTAACAATCTCACATCAAAGGGAGTTGCCGACTCTGTTGAAAAAATGGCAAAATCCATAAAAGAATCACAGATGATTTTCATTCCCGGTGGATTCTCCGGCGGTGATGAGCCAGACGGCTCCGGAAAATTCATAACAGCATTTTTCCGAAACCCCACCATAAAAGATGCAGTCAATGAACTTTTAAAACAAAGAGACGGTCTTATGGCAGGTATCTGCAACGGATTCCAGGCAATCATAAAACTCGGACTTGTTCCCTACGGCGAAATCATTGACACCGATGAAAATTCGCCCACACTCACATTCAATACCATTGCAAGACACCAGTCAAGAATTGTTCGCACAAGAATTGCATCAAATATATCACCCTGGCTTGCAAAGACCAATGTGGGGGATATATATAATGTAGCGATTTCTCACGGTGAGGGTAAATTCTTCTGCTCGGAAGAAACAGCAAAAGCACTTGCAGATGCCGGTCAGGTTGCAACGCAGTATGTTGACCTTGAAGGCAACCCCACAAATGACATCCGCTTTAATCCCAATGGCTCCATGCTTGCAATTGAAGGCATAACCTCAGCCGACGGCAGAGTATTTGGTAAGATGGGACATTCGGAACGTATCGGAAATAACCTTTACAAAAACGTTGAAGGCGATTATGATATGAAGATGTTCGAGTCTGCTGTTGATTATTTTAATATATAATATATAATAGAAGAAACACGTCACAAAATCCTGTATAGGGTTTTGTGACGTTTGTTGTAAGACAGGAAAAGGGGAATGGCACGTCTGAATCCGCCTGCAAGCGCAAAGCAAAACATACACCGTAGGGGGCGGATATCATCCGCCCGAAAAAGGAGAACACAAAATGAATAAATTACCAAAACGCAAAAACATACGTTTGAAGGATTATGATTATTCATCGTGCGGATATTATTTTATAACCATATGCACGAAAGACAGACAATTTCTGTTTTGGGAAAATAACGACAATATCGCCGCAGGGGCGGACATCACCGTATGGCAGACACAAAACAAATCACACGCCGTAGGGGCGGATATCATCCGCCCGCATTTATCCGGATGTGGAAAAATTGCTGACAGAGCAATAAACGAAATTAAAACCCATTATCCTCACGTAATGGTTGATGAATATGCCATAATGCCTGATCATATTCATTTGATTATGAAAATCACAAATGATGATAAATACGGGCGGATGATATCCGCCCCTACGCACAAACCTATAATGACAGTGATAGGGCAGATGAAACGTTGGGTTTCAAAAGAAATTGGGTTTCCTGTGTGGCAGAAATCATATTATGAACATATAATTCGTGATGAAAAGGATTATGTGGAAAAAGCAGAATATATAATGAACAATCCACTGAAATACATGATTGGCAAAACAATATCGGATTAGAGAAAACAAAGCAAAACATACACCGTAGGGGCGGATATCATCCGCCCGCATTGTCCATATATAATATAATATGTAGATTCCGGTCAGATTTTTTGTAAAAATAGAACTTGACAATTTTAATTAAAAGTTATAAAATATAATAGAATATGGGTATAAAGGGATTATTATGTAAAAATTGAGATGGTTATTACACATTTGAAACGTCCTGCACCCCTCTATATGTCACGGTTATAGCAAAAATGTAACATAGTTTACTCTATTTTTACATTTTTGTTACAACAATAAATCCCGCATTGACTATAACATTGCCCAATGCTATAATCAATGCAAGGTTAGGGTAATATCTAACCGCAGTGTTAAGTTGTATGTGAATGAGATGCGGCTTAATCACGAAAAAACCTATCATCTCATTCAAAAAAATAATTTATTAAGGGAGGATTTGAGAATTATGAAAAATCTCAAAAAAGTTCTTGCACTCGTTGTTGCTATGACAATGATGCTCGGTACTGTTGGATTCGCTGCTTACACAGACGTTGACGCTGAAGCAGACATCTACACAGCAGTATCCACACTGTCTTCACTTAACATCCTCACAGGATATGAAGACGGTTCCTTCAAACCCGAAGGCGACATCACAAGAGCAGAATTCTGCGCAGTTGTTTGCCGTGCTTTAGGTTTCAACCAGGAAGCTGCACCCACAGCTACAGCATTTACTGATGTTCCTGCTGAACACTGGGCTTCCTACTACATTTCCACACTTGCTGACCAGAAGATCGTTAACGGTATGGGCGACGGCACATTTGCTCCTGATGCAAATGTAACATACGAACAGGCTATCAAAATGCTCGTTGTTGCTCTCGGTTTCGAACCCATGGCTGCTCAGAAAGGTGGATACCCCACAGGTTATCTCGTAGTTGCTAACACCTACGAAATGACAGAAGGTATTAAAGCAGTTCAGAACGCTCCTGCAACCAGAGGCGTTGTTGCACAGCTTACCTACAATGCACTTGATGTACCTGTAATGGAACAGGTTTCCTATGGTACAGAAAATGTATGGCAGGTTCTTGACGGTTCAAGCTACAACAATAAAGAAAGTGAATACAAAACACTTCTTACAAAACTTGACGTTGCTAAAATCGAAGGTGTTCTCGTTGCTACTGCACAGAACGGTTCACTCAAAAAGAACGAAATTTCATACAAATTCCATGAAGACAGAGTATATGGTGATAAAAACTGGAAAACATTCATTAATCAGTACTTTGGTGACGAAGAAGTTAACTATGCAACAGCTGACTTCACACTCGCTGACTACATTGTAGACGCTGCTGATTACCTCCAGCTTTCTTCAATCATCTACCTCAGAGAAATCTCCAGAGGTAAATATGAAGTTATCGCTATGATGCCCGGTGAAACAGGTTCAACTGTTGAAATCGGTCTCGAAGATATCGATGCTGTAGAAGCAGCTGAAGGCGCTGTAAACTATGATGCAATTCTTTACTACCCCACAGCTTCTTCCACAAAAACAAACAAATACAAAATCGACGCTACAGCTGACTACTACTACAACTATGGCGTTCGTGACGATTTCGAAGATTTCGTAAGCCTCATCACAGATGAAGACGGCGAAACAATCCTTTCAAACATTGATATGGAAATCACTCTCGTTGAAAACGACGGTGACAGCTACTTCGATGCTGTAATGGTTAAAGAATATAACTACGATATCGTTAAAGCAATCGACGCTGACAGAGGCGTTATCGAAGGTAAAAACGAAGATGTTACAATTGAACTCGACGATGAAGATGTTGCAGTTGTAATCGTAGACGCTAACGGCGAAGAAATCACTCTCGAAGACATCAATGAAGAAGATGTAATCGCTTACATCTCTGAAGGTGGAAAGAGAAAGAACTATGACTGGATCGAAATCATCAACCTTGGTGAAAGCTCCGTAACAGGTGCTGTTGATGAAACAGATGCAGCTAACGGCGTTATCTATGTAAACGCTACAGAATACGGTGTTGCAGGCGTTGAAATGCCTCAGCTCGGCGACGAAGGTACATTCTACCTCACAAAAACAGGTAAAGTATTCTTCATCGACACAACAGCTTCCGTATCCGGTAACTATGCATACGTTCTTGATGCTGCATACAACGATGCAGACTTCACAGAAGCTTGGCAGCTCAAACTTCTTACAAAAGATAACGAAGTTGTTATCTACACAGTAAGAGATACTCTTGAAATCAATGACGAAGCTGCAAGCGCTAAAGAAGACAACGACTACCTCGCTGCATTTGCTGCAGTTGTAGACACTGACGAAGATAATGATGTTGCTGACGGTGCTGACCTTAATAAAGGTGCTCACAGAGTTATCACATACAAACTCGACAGCAAAAACAAGATCAGAGAAATCAACAACGTTTCTGCTACAAACTTCACAGATAAAGAATACAGCGCTGATGCACAGGTTCTCGGTGCAGACCTCGCTGACAAAGCAGTTATCTTCAACATTTCTGCTGTAAAAGCTGATAACTACTTCGCAACAGATATTTCTGCTCTCGTAGACGAAGCTGAATATTCCGGTGCTTATATTACAAACGTTAACGATGATAACGATTGCGTAATCATCACAGTTGGCGGCAGCCTCATCGACTATACTCAGGACATCGCAGTTATTGCTTCTGTTACTGACATCAAACTCGACGAAGGCGCTACAGATGCTAAGAAAGTTAGATTCTATGTAGGTGAAGAAGATACTCTCTACACAGTTACAGTTGTTGAAGAAGACGACGTGACAGAACTCGTAGGCGGAACAGCTTATGGTGATATCACTGAAGGTGCTCTCTTCATGTATGCAGCTGACGCTGAAGGTACTGCTTCTGCTATCGTAGTAATCGCAGCTCTTAACGAAGACGGCGAATATGTAATCAACGAAACAGCTATCAATGCAATCTGCGAAGATGATGAAGATAATGCATTCGTTGTTGGTACAATCGACGATGTTAAGACAGTATCTGCTGGTAAGAAAGTTGAAACAACAGCTGTTAAATACACCAAAGATGGTGAAGAAGCTCTTGAATTCATCACAATCAAAGGTTCAGCTAATGCTTACACATACCAGAACAGAAACGGCAAAACAGTTATCCACGTTGGTGACTGGAGAGCTAACAATGTTGAAGCTGGCGAAGGCTACACATTCATCGCTAGACTCCTCAACAACACTGTTAACGATGTTGTAACAAACTCTATGGTTGTTGTTGAAGCATAATTAATTCTTAAGTTCTCAACTTAATTAATTAAACCGAAAAGAACCGTGGCAAATGCCACGGTTCTTTTTTGATCAGTGATAATGAAATGCACTTGAAGGTGCATGAAATGAAACCTCCGGTTTCATGGCCATCAACGTCTGCAATTCATGTTCGCACCGTAGAGGGTGCTCCATTCATTGGACGTTTTGCCATAAGTTTCACCTTCCAATCGTGCTTTGCACTCTTGGGGTGTCACTTAAAATACTGCTTCGCAGCATGATATGTCAACTTTGCTGACATTATGGAACAAACTCGCTTTGGCGAGTTTGAACTTTAATGAATTCCAAAGGAATTCATATCATGACAACTGCGTTGTCATTTCATGGCGAAGCCACTTCATGTGCCGAAAGGCACATTTCATTCGGAGAGTTTGCAAAACAAACTCACCGCTAAA
>JAZQJX010000063.1:0-14627 GCA_045541875.1 Clostridia bacterium
TTGATGTCAACCATCTTAAAGTCCACCATTTTGATGTCTGAATCCTTTATCATTTTCATTACGTCTTTTACAGTCTTTTTCATGTCTTTTTCTCCTTTATGAAACTATTTTTCTGCCAGAATACTCTCATCACGTTCGAGAGGTACTGAAAATAACTGATTTTTATCTTCTTCAGGCTTTTTGCCGTCTATGAGAATCTGAACTTTTTCTATGCCTGAGATTCTTGTAAGAGAATTTACTACAGAATATACTATTGTTCTTTCCTTATCCGAGCCGCTTTCAAAACCTTGTGTAAATTCGCTTGTGAAGTTTACAAAACATACTCCCTCCGTGGTTTCTATGCTGATAAGTCCCGTATTTTCAGGAACAGTTTCACGATAGTCATCGGATACAGGGCCTTTTATCAGTTCTGTGACAACAGTTTTTTCAACACTGTTGTCTGACATTACAGCCTTTCTTGTCTCGGCATACAGTTTCTTTCCTTTTTTATCGGTGAAATACAAAGTTACAAATTTTTCAGTTTGTGTTCCTTCACCTGTGGGTGATTCTGTCATAATTTTTTCGCTTCCCATGGGGGGAATTATTTCACCTTTTCCAAAGTAATCGCACATATCTTTTCCGTTAACAAAAAACCTGACTTTTTTTATGTTCTCAAACTGACAAAGAGTGCAGATTATGGAATATCTTGCAAGAAGTTCCTCTGAGGAATTTCCTGTTTCCCACAAACTCTCATAATAGTCTCCGCCAAGGTCTATATTAACTGTTGTGGGATCTTCGTGAGAAAGCGAAACTCCTCTTAAAGTTACGCTTTGGGGTATAATTGGTGCAAAACCCTGGGACGAGGGCCCCGATAGAAGTTTTTCCGTGACCGATTTTACCAATGTTTCCCTGTTTGCAAAATCCTCTTTTGCGATATGAACGGTTTCATATACCAACGATGTGCGTGACGAATCCGTAAAATACAGTTTGACTTCTCTCATTCCCTCAGGGATTTTCACTGAGCATGAAGAGAAAAGCAATAAGAAAACAAGACTCAAAGAAAGGGGCAGTATCAATTTTTTCATACTTCTTCCTCCTCTTCTTTTTCGGGTACAACATCCGGAAGAATTATTCTGAATGTTGAGCCTTTTCCCGGTTCACTTTCAACTTCTATAAAACCGTTATGATATTTAACTGCAGAAAGCGCAATTGAAAGTCCAAGTCCTGTTCCGCCTGTCTCTCTGGAACGTGCTTTATCAACGCGGTAGAATCTGTCAAAGATTTTGTCTGTATCCTCTTTTGATATGCCGACACCTGTGTCGCGGACTTCTATTGTGACAAATCCGCCTTTTTGCTCTAATGCAACAAGAACATAACCGTCAGAATCTGTATATTTTATTGCATTATCAACTATGTTATATATACCCTGCCACAACACATCCTTATTTGCCATAAGAAAAATCTCACCGGGTGTGCTGAAAACAAGTGTGATATCTGCTTTTTTGGCAAGAGGCTGAAGATTTTTTTCAATGCCCTGAACAATATCATTCAAACTGATGAGTTCAAGGTTTTTGTTTTCATCATTTGAGTGAACATCCATTTTTGTTATGTAGAGAAGTTTGTTTACAATTCGGTTAAGCCTGTCAACTTCGTTGTTCATATCTGTCATAAACTCTCTTACATAGTCCATTGTGATGTCAGGTGTCTGAAGTATGGAGTCTGCCATAAGTTTTATGGAACTAAGCGGTGTTTTCAATTCGTGAGATGCGTCTGACACAAACTGAACTCTTTGCATTTCAAGGTTCACAACTTTCTCACTCATCATATTGAAAGCCTCTCCAAGACGGGAAATTTCGTCATTTCCCGATATGTCAAGTTTTTCATCTAAAATTCCGTCATCACTCATGGATGTGATTTTGGATGTGAAATCCACAATTCTTTTTGAAACAATATTTGCCACAATAAAAATTATTACGCCGATTAAAAGTGACAGAACCACTATAAGGAACACCATTTCGGTTAAAATGGCATTGATAAAGTGAGATGTACTGTCAGGTGCATAGATTATGTTTACAACACCCAGAACTTCGCCGTCGGAATTCATAATTGGTGCTGATGCATCAAAACTGATTTTACGCTCCCGGTCATACTGCATAAATCCGTCGGTCCCATTTATGGCTGAAAGAACAGACGGTCTCACCTGAGCAACACCCAGAAGATTTCTGTTATTCTGGGAATCATATAAAACAGTAATATCTTTTCCGAGAACAAGAACTCTCATCTGAGAATCAACTTTTACTTCTTTCAAAAAACGGGCAAAACTTTCAGTATCAAGTTTGCCTGTTTCTGTATCTATGTATTCAGCAGTAAAACTTGCAACCATATTGGATGCAGTTGTAACATTTATTTTTTCTTCATTATACAGATAAGTCTTCATGCTTGTAATGACATAGTAGCCAAAAAACAAAAGAGTTATGAGCATAATGAGAAAATATGTAAACACAAGTTTTGTTGTAATACTTGCAAATTTTCCCTTAAATTTCGTTGAAATAATAGCCGGCACCCCACTTTGTCAGAAGATATTTCGGTTCTGCAGCATTTGGCTCTATTTTTTCCCTGAGCCTTCTGATGTGAACGTCAACGGTTCTTGCATCACCCGGATAGTCATATCCCCATATAAGATCAAGAAGATTATCTCTTGAATATACTCTTCCCGGATTTGTTACAAGAAGATCCATAAGGTCGAACTCTTTTGATGTGAGGTCTGTTGTTTTTCCGTCTATGGTAACTTTCCTCTGATTGTAGTCAAGTTCTACTACGCCTATTCTCACCTTTGTTCTGTCACCTTTTGGTGCAATGGGGGTTGTTCGTCTCATTATGGCCTTTACCCTTGCTTTGAGTTCTAAAATGTTGAAGGGCTTTGTTATATAGTCGTCTGCACCGTATTCAAGACCTAATATTTTGTCCATATCTTCGGTTTTTGCAGTAAGCATAACTATGGGAATATTGGAAAATTCTCTGATTTTCTGACACACCGAAAGACCGTCAAGTTTTGGAAGCATCAGGTCAAGAATTATTATATCAAGATTTTTATCTCTTGCAAGGCGAAGGGCTTCTTCTCCGTCATATGCAGTTTCTACCTGGTAGCCTTCCTGTTCAAAGTTAAACTTCATTCCTTTTACAAGAAGTTTTTCGTCGTCAACAATCAGTATTTTCATTCTATCCGTTCCCTCCGACCGTTATTATATCCTTAATATTTTCATACTTACTTTTGCCTATTCCGTCAACATTTTGTATTTCGGATTTATCTTTGAAATCTCCATTGACCTTGCGGTAATTTATAATATTTTGTGCAAGTATATCTCCGATTGACGGTAAATTTGTCAAATCATCTTTTGTTGCTGTGTTGATATTACAAAGATTATCAGGTGAATACTGCCCTTTAGAAAACCGTGCCTTCACGTCATAATCTGTTTTTTCTGAAACATTTATGGTACACGGTTCAAAGATAATCATATCTGCGTCAACAGATTCAGGATCCCCGCCATCTTTGATGCCTCCTGCCATATATATCAGGCTATGGACTCTTGTGCCTCTTTTTACGCTGTATTTCCCGGGATATTTAACCTTTCCGGTTAATTCAACAATCACCTCTGTGTTATCTTCATATTCCACGCCCGTAATCTTTATTCTTTCCGTGTCCGCTCTCTCTTCATACAGATGACCGAAAAGAGAGACAAGAAGAAAACAAAGTGCATAGCCGAAAAATTTCAAAAGGACTACCCGTTTCATTTTTACTCCAGAAAATCTTTCAATTTTTTGCTTCTGCTTGGATGACGAAGTTTTCTGAGTGCTTTTGCTTCAATCTGTCTGATTCTTTCACGGGTAACTTTAAACTCTCTTCCAACTTCTTCAAGGGTACGTGCTCTTCCGTCATCAAGACCGAAACGAAGTCTCAAAACTTTTGCCTCTCTTGGCTGAAGAGTGTCCAAAACACTCATAAGTTGTTCTTTCAAAAGCATAAACGCTGCCATTTCAGATGGTGCGGGAGCGTCTGAGTCGGGTATGAAATCACCGAGGATACTATCTTCTTCTTCACCTATCGGAGTTTCCAAAGACACCGGTTCCTGAGCAATTTTCATAATTTCACGGACTCTGTCTTCGTTCATATTCATTTCTCTTGCAATTTCATCAACATGAGGCTCTCTTCCGTGTTCCTGAAGAAGTTGACGGGAAACTCTTATTAGTTTATTGATGGTTTCAACCATATGAACGGGAATTCTGATTGTACGTGCCTGATCGGCTATGGCACGGGTGATTGCCTGTCTGATCCACCATGTTGCATAGGTTGAGAATTTATATCCTTTTGTATAATCGAATTTCTCTACAGCCTTAATAAGACCGAGGTTCCCCTCCTGAATAAGGTCAAGGAAAAGCATACCTCTGCCCACATAACGCTTTGCAATACTTACAACAAGTCTTAAGTTTGCCTCAGCAAGTCTTTTCTTTGCTCTTTCGTCGCCTTCGTGCATTCTTTCTGCAAGTTCAATTTCTTCCTGAGCAGAAAGAAGAGGAACTTTTCCGATTTCCTTAAGATACATTCTTACAGGATCGTCAAGTCCTACACCCTCGGGAACGGAAATGTCGATTTCTTCCTCTTCCTGATTTGACTGAATTTCTTCAAGTTCTTTGTCAAAATCTTCAACAAGTTCAATTCCCTTTGCTTCGATTGCCTCATAGATTTTGTCGATCTGTTTTTCATTGAGGTCAATCTCCATAAGAGCGTCCATAATTTCTTTGTAACTTAAGACACCCTTTTTCTTTCCGTTTTCAATTAGTTTCTTTATGATAAGGCTTTTGTTGTCGGCTGACATTGTTTCTTTTTTTGTACTCATGTCACTACCCCTTTCTTATCCTTTGTTATTTATCATTTGGTTAAATTCCTCAAGAGTGATTTTTCCCTCTTGCAAAAGTTCCATCGCCCTCTCAGGACCTGCCTTTTCTTTAATCTGATTTATATAATCGTTCACTGCTTTGTCAGAGTCATCCGATTGAAGATCGAGGGCAAGTATGCCCGATACCGCATTTATGTCCTCTTTTGTATCAAAAGTGGACAAAAGGTATGAATTGGACACCTTCTCGCCTTTTTCAGAGCAGTCCTTTATGTAGGAATACATCTTTTTATGAAGAGGATTTTCAAACATTGTAACATCAATTTTTGATGAGTACTTCACAAAAAGTTTCTGTTCATAAAAGAGAGTGCCGAGAAGAAGTGAACGTGTTTTTTCAAGATACTCTTTGCCGTCTGAGGGCGTTCCGCCCCTGTTAACAACATTTATAACATCAGTATTTCCCGGGATATCGCCAAATCCTGCAGCCCTTTTTACACCACACTGAGAAATGATTGACGAGGCTTGTACCCCTGTTTTTTCCGCCACAACCGATGCATATACATCAAGTTCTACTTTTGTGGGAATGAGGCTCAAATACTGAGTGAGTTCTGATATATATCTGATTTTCTCATCTGATTTTTTCAGGTTATAGTTTTCCCCGAAATAGTCTATTAAATACTCCATATCGGTCTTCCTTGCATTAAGCATCGAATTGAACCGTTCTTTTCCGTAGGTTTTGATATATTCATCAGGATCTTTTTTTGCTTTTAAGTCAAGAACCGAAATTTTAAGTTTGTCCTGTCCTCTTAAAACCGTGATTGCGCGATTTGTGGCGTTTCTGCCTGCATCATCACTGTCATAGCATATGACAACTTCTTCAAAAATTCTTGAAAGCATTCTTGCCTGACTGTCACCTATTGCAGTTCCAAGTGTGGCAACTGTGTTGTCATAGCCAGCACTTATAAGGGCAATGGCATCCATATATCCCTCGCAGAGAATACAGAATTTTTTCTTTGAGTGCTTTGCCAGGTTTATGGAATAAAGATTTTTTCCTTTGCTGAAGACAGAACTGTCAGGAGAGTTTAAGTATTTGGGTTTACTGTCATCTAAAACCCTTCCGCCAAATCCGATTATATTGGAATTTGAATCAAAAATGGTAAACATCACGCGGTTTCTGAAATAGTCATAATACCTTCCCGATTCGTGACGGCGGATGAGTCCGGCATCATAAATATCCCCCTCGGTATACCCTTTTGAAACAAGATGGTCAAAAAGGCCTGTCCATGAATCAGGGGCATAGCCAAGCCAGAAAGCCTTTACCTGAGATGAAGAAAGTTCTCTTTTTTTAAAATAGGCTATTGCCTCGGGAGAGTTTTTTATGTTTGAATAAAAGTAGTTCGCGGCCTCTTTATTAATCTCATAAATATGCTGTGCTTTTTCTTTTCTTTTCTCACTTTTATCCTTGTCAAAGTTTTTGACCTCAGGCAAAGTTATATTGGCTCTTGAGGCAAGTTTTGTCACCGCATCAAAAAATGAAAGGTTTTCATTTTTCATAACAAAACCTATTACGTCTCCGCCTTCGCCGCAACCAAAGCATTTAAAAATTCCACGTCTAGGCGAAACAGAAAACGACGGAGTCTTTTCGTTGTGAAAGGGGCAAAGACCTATATAGGAACTGCCTGATTTTTTCAGAGATACCGTTTGGGAAATAACATCATATATATCATTTTTATCTGCAACTTCTTTAATTACATAATCCGGAAAAAGCGGCATCCCATATTCTCCTTTCATCTTTTGTTTCTTACAGATTTTTATTCGACATTTAACCCAGAATCCCTTTTTTGAAATTCCGTTTCTAAAATACGGGGAAATATTTTATCATTTCCCGTCATTTTTCTATGCTATTTTAACAATTACTTTATGGGCATGAAGAGTTCGTTAAAAAGTGCAACACAGAAATTATCGGTCATTCCTGCAATATAGTCACACACAACCGTTTCTTTGTCCCATGACTCAAGAAGAAATTTATATTCCACAGGCAGAAGTGTTACATCGTTTAAAAAATAATTGAAGAGTTTTTCAATAACCATAAAAGACTGAGAATCCCTCAGCGCCATATTATGATATACATTTTCAAACATAAAACTTCTTAAAGAAAGCATATTTTTCTCTGTTTCCGCGCTCATCTTTATGTCGTTTTTGCCAAGACTTGTATATACAATATCGGATATGAGATTATCAATTCTCTGGGAACCTGTTTCGCCAAGATTTTCAAGAAATTCTGACGGGATGTCTTCTGAATCTATGACTCCTGCTCTTATGGCATCGTCTATATCATGATTTATGTAGGCTATACGGTCTGCATACTTTACAATTCTGCCCTCTAAAGTTTGTGCCATATCGCTTCCTGTGTGATTTACTATTCCGTCACGCACCTCATATGTCAGATTCATTCCCATGCCGTTTTTTTCAAGAATGTCCACCACACGAAGACTCTGCTCATAGTGTCTGAATCCTTTGGAAGACAAAGCATCAAGGGCTCTTTCACCTGAATGGCCAAAAGGCGTGTGACCAAGGTCGTGTCCCATTGATATTGCCTCTGCTAAGTCTTCGTTCAAACCAAGCGCCCTTGCAATTGTGCGGGCAATCTGGGAAACTTCAAGAGTGTGAGTGTGTCTTGTACGGAAATGGTCATTGTCAAGAGAGATGAAGACCTGAGTTTTATGTTTCAGGCGTCTGAAGGCTTTTGAGTGAATAATGCGGTCTCTGTCTCTTGAAAAGTCTGTACGCAAGGGGCATTTTTCCTCGAAGTTTTGTCTGCCTTTTGAATTTTCGGAAAGAGTTGCATATTCTGAAAGAGTTTCTCTTTCCTGATTTTCTCGCATCTGACGAATGTTCATACGGAGCACCTCTTTTATCTTTTGCATAATTGTTCAAATATTCTTTTTGCACCGCTGTGGGCTCTTGAAATTGCAAATTCATCGTCGCAAGACGGTGCCTGAGCACATATTCCCATGTGACCTGCAAGATTTGTGCTTGAACTTCCCACAATTGTCATGCCGTTTACAAGCATACAGTTATGTATTGCATCAAGGGCTTTTTCCTGACCGCCGTATTTGGATGCACCGCAGGTGATTCCAAGACCTGTTTTGCCAAGAAGAACATTGTTTGCCCTCACATCCCTTGTTTTATCAAAAAGACATTTGAGTTGTCCGCTCATTGAACCAAAGTATACGGGAGATGCAAAGACAACTGCATCTGCAGTTTTGAATTCCTCAAAAACCTCTTTTAGTTTTTCGCCGTAGCAGGATTTGTTACATGGAGAAGAACATGAAATGCAAAATGGAATTTTGCAGTCTGATATAACCTGTGTTGCATTATATGTTTTTGTCTCGCAACCCATTTTTTCAAGGTCTGACAAAACTATATCAAGAAGAAATGCACAGTTTCCGTCATTTTTGTGACTTCCGTTTATGCCAATAATTTTCATAATATTATGTACGTCCTTTCAAAATATCTATGTATAATTATTATATACTACAATTTTAAAAAAAATCCTTTTTTTCGGATGTTTTAGGATGATAATCAGAAGCAGTATTTCATAAAACGTAAGGGTTTCATTTCCTGCACCTTCATATGCATTTCATTCCCGATTATTAAAATCAATAAGCAAGATAAATTTCAACTTAAAAGGCGGATGAAAACATCCGCCTCCAAAGTGAAAGTTTATTGTGTTAAATTATCAGTTTCCGCAGCCGCAACCGCATCCATATCCTGCCGACACGGAATCAATGCTGTCAAAGTGACACTTTTCGGGTGGGAAAAATTCATCCACAGGGAATTTGAGTTTGTCGAAAAGTTCACAGGGATTGCTGTCTGTGGACTGAATACATTCGTTTCTGGGAATGCAGAAATCCACAACAGGAATGAGAAGTTCAACTTTTCTTGTGAGTCTGACGATGGTGAAAAGACCGATTGTAACATATACTCTCTTACAATCGTCATTGTCAACTAATATATCATCAAAAACCTTACAGATGTCATCGGGAACGGAACTTACATCCATTTCTCCGCAGCAACAGCAGGAGCAGTTGTCCTGGCAGGCATCTTCAACTCTTGATGCAAGACAAATGGGGTCAACAATTTCTGTTTGTGTCACCTTTTTTTGTTTTTGAACCAAGGATTCTCATAGCCATCTGAAATGTATCTTCTGATATGACTGCAAGTTCAGGTCTTTGATGTATGTAGTTCTCTTCTTTTGGCAAAGTTTTCCTTGTGGATTCCATAAAATCCAAAGTGCGGGTTTTGTTATTTATGAGTTTCCCGCAATACAAGGGGTTTGATATGATTCGCCTCACGGTTTTCGGGTGCCATTTACTTCCGTACTTTGGCGGAATGTGTTTTTCATTCAGATATGAAGAAATTTTCCTTATGCCCATATTTTTTGATGTGTACATTTCAAAAATTTCTTTCACGGTTTCAAGTTCTGACTCGTTTCTTGAAAGAGAATATGTTCCGTCTTTATCATAACCATATATAACAGAAGGAGTCCGTCCCCTTTTTGCCGAAACATCTTTCCCGAATATTATTCTTTTGGAAAGATTGTAGGACTCTTCCTGAGCAATTGCCGCAAACATGGTAAGGGCAAATTCAGACTCTCCCAAAACAGTCATATCACAAGAGAGAAAGCGGATGTCTATACCGTTTGATTTGAGTTTTCTTATGCCCGTCAGAAAGTCAACGGTATTTCTGGCAAAACGGCTTATATCTTTTACAATCAGCATATCAAAAACTTTTTTTGAACTGTCGGAAAGCATCTTTGAAAAGGCTTTCCTGTTTTTAAGTGCTTTTCCGCTTATGCCTTTGTCAGCATATATTTCCACAAGGTCATATCCGTTCTTTTTTGCATATTCTTCAAAAAATGTTTTTTGGTTTTCCAGAGAGGAAAGTTGATTTTCGCTGCCTGTTGATACTCTGCAGTATGCAGCAATTTTCATTAAAATACCTCCATACATATTTTCGGTTAATATATATGGAGGTATTTTATATTTATGACATTTTCATATCCACTTTTCAAGAAAATCATAGGATTCCTTAAGTGCCCACGCAGGCGGTCTGTGACCTGTGGCATGGTTTATGAATTTGAGTTTTTCATCATCGGGCAAATATCCTTTTGCTTTTTTCATCATTTCTAAACTTTTTTCATCGTCATACTGTCCCGCAATGAGGCAAAATGGTTTTGATGAAATTCCGAGAAGGTCTGAATGATCCATATTTTTTTCTTTGAGTTCATTCACCTTGTCGTGCCAGTACCATATATCATCCCAGTTTGACTGTTCCCAGCATATTCCGAAATCACTTGCAACAATAACCTTGATTCTTTCATCAAGACAGCCCGTATAAAAAGCCATCTTTCCACCAAGAGAATGTCCCATGATACCAATACGATTGGTATCTACTCTTGAATCAGAAGAAAGGGCATCAACCAAAAGTGTTGTGTCCGAGAAAAGTTTTCCGACGCCTGTCCAGTTTGGATTATCAAGTCTCAGATACTTCCCTGCTTCTCCCCAGCGTTCAAAATCACCTTTGCCGTAGATGTTTCGTGTGTATGTGATATAATATGCATCTGCAGTTGCTGTGATATATCCCTTTTTTACAAGGTCATTCATCATGGTGATGTCGCTGAAGTTTTCCAATGTTTCCCCCGTTACGGGATCGAATCCGAGCATTGCCTCGGGATGGTAGAAAGGAATGACAACTGCGGGGCGAGGTGTTGTAAGATTTTTCGGAAATGCAATCATCACTCTCTGAAAAGATTTCGGATCGTTTCTTTGCACGTATACTTCAAGGTCAAAATCTTCATATTCATATTTTTTAACGAGTTGTATCGGCTCTTTTGGAATTTCATATGAGGGACTTCCAAGCGCCTCAATCCATTTTTGTTTTATGTTTTCCATAATATCTGCTCCTTAGGTTTATAGATGTATGTGATACTTCATATTTCAATTGCCGAAATTATATATAATAGCAAATGGCTGCAATTCTCTTTGCCGCTTCTTTCAATGATGAAACTGATGCATATTCGTTTTTCGAATGAATATTACCAAGTTCAACGCCTATTGAATCAATTGTAGGTATACCGCAATTTGTTGTATATGCGGCATCAGAACCACCGCCTGTTGAGCGGGGAGACAGTTGCACTAACCCTGTTGAAGCAAAAATTTCATTCGCCTTTTCGAGAAGTGCAGTATTTTTATCGGTAAGTTCCATGGCGTCTCTGAAACTTTCCAATATAAGTTCGCAGGTTGTACCTTCAATATAAGAAGTGTCGGCTACTCTTTGAGCAATGTTTTTAATTTCGGAAAGTTCATCAGAATTTGAAAATCTGAAATCCACCTTAAACACACATTCCTCAGGGACAGTATTTGTTTTAGTTCCTCCATAAATTTTACCGCAATTTGCTGTTATACCATTTTCATCTTTATATTTTTCCAATTCAATGATTTTGTGTGCGGCTTCCGTTATTGCACTTATTCCGTTATAACAATATGCGGCGTGCTCCGCTTTTCCTTTGATTTTGAATGTATATTTTGCGATACCTTTTCGCTTCAAAACTGCTGTACCCATAACATATGGTTCGCAGTTCAGAAATGCAACTGCATCACGTGCACATTCACACATATACTGAACAGTTGTTTTATTACTCCCATCACTGCTTGTTTCTTCATCTGACTGGAGTATCAGTTTTACAGGACGGGCGCTGAACCCTTCATCATCAAGTGCTGCCATTGCCATGAAAGCAGACACAATACCGCCTTTGCAATCAGAAACTCCCGGACCATAGATTATGTCTTCATCTATTTTTACGGGATGATCTCCAAAAAGTCCAATGGGATGAACTGTATCCATATGACCGGATAAACATATGGGTTTTCCTTCGGCATCGGGATTCATAGTAATGCAAATACAGTCTCCTGATATTTTCTGCTCTTGTTTTTCAATCTTCCAGCCCCGCGCCATCGCCTTTTCTATAATATAATTACCCACAGCATCTACACCCTCTTTACAATCTGTGGGGCTTTCAATCAGGCACAATTCTTTCCAGAATGTTTTATACTCATCTTCTGATAAATCTATTCTTTCAAAAAGTTTTTCATATTCTCTCATTTTATTCTCTCCTTGTAAATTCAGAGTGTATGATATTGAGATTATATAATTCCAAGTAAAATCTTAAACCATAAGACTTCTTAACGAATCTCCCTCTGCTATGTATACATTTGAGGTTTTTTTGATTTCATCCTGACCATAATTATATTTATCATAAATTCCAACTGTTTTAAATCCCAATTTATCTGCAGTACATATGGCAATATGTGAATCTTCAAATATACAGGTTTCATCCGCAGACGTTCCAAGACATTCCTGTGCCTTTAAATATATATCCGGTTCATCCTTCCCCTTTCCTATGTCTGCGCAGGAAAGAATATTTTCAAAATACTTTTCAATGTTACAATGTTTAGCGGCAATTTTTATCAGTTCTATATCAGTTGCAGAAGCGATACACATCTTAATTCCCTTGTTATAGCAGTATTCCAGAAACTCTGCCACGCCTTCTTTGAGCATAACTTCGTTGGAGTAAAAATCTATCATTATTTTGTTTGCACTCTCCAACAGTTCGTCTCCTGAATTGCCGATATTATATTTCTTATGTATATGATCCATTGCATCCTTCAATGTCATTGTTCTTACTGCTTTATCATCTGAAGATGACGGTAGGAATTTACCGTCATCACAAAAAAGTTTGCCAAACTTTTCCCAAATAATATTCCATAACATCAAAGAATCAATTAAGGTTCCGTCCATATCAAATATTGCACCTTTAATATTTTTAAGCATCGTTATACTCTCCTTATACTAAGAAACTACGGTTTTTTCGATAATCAGAATTCTGATGTCTAAACATGCAGTCAACCCGTGTGTTTACACTAAAAATTCAAATTCAAACACCGTTTCATCTTTGAAAGCAGCCACAAAGTCTATCAGATATACCGTCACAATATCAATGGCATTATGCGCAACAAAAGTTTCCGTGCTGACTTTTGGCATATATCTTTGTGCATCATATTTGATCCGTGCAATACCAAAATCTATGTAACCGTCACACAACGTCGGCTTTATTTTGCTGACAAAACGTTCCGTAACCGACAGGGCATTTAAAGAGAATGTAAAGGTGTCGGTCAGGGTTACTTTGTAATCATCAAGCATAAATTGCCGTTTAATTCTTTCTGTCGCTACGTTAGAATATGCACCCTCCATATTAAGTTCAAAGGAATTCTCCGTCGCTTTGACATTTTTAGCACAGAACTGTTTTCCCTCGCACTGATATTCACCATTTACAATAGGAACACTGTGCCCTCTTGAACTGTTCTGAATAAAGTTATATCTAGTTTCAGGTTGAAAGGTTTCTTGTACATACTCTCCGCAGCCAAGGTCGGCAATAAAGGTTTCTTCACCAACAGTTATCATAAATGATCCTATGTCGTTATGATTATGAGGTTCATTATTGTGTCCGCCTTTTGCAGCAAAACTGAATTTTTCACAGCGGCTTATGTACCATTGTGCATCCGAGAGATAATTTGTTTCACATTGTATTATATCTGCTTGATAATTTTCATCAAACCACAAAAGTTCACAAACAGAATCAACATTGCCCTCGCGTGACCCATATTTTAGATCGGGAAGACGAATATCGTTGTATAAAGATTTAAGGAAAGATAGAAGTCCGATTTTAAACGTAAACACTTCTCCGCCATCTGAAATTGATGCGACTTTAGAATTTGTCATTCTTATCTTTTGCGGGAACAATGCAAGTGCATTCATCTTGGGATTTTTAAAATAGTCAATGTTTCCATCACTATATACCTTTACCGCCTGTGCCAGAATCACAAAATGACTAAAGCCATAGCCCCAATAATCCATACCCTCCTGACAGCAACCATCATCTCCAATACCCTCAAGATAACTTTCAAGACATCCGATAAATCTGTTTATATAGTACTCCTGTTCCTGCTCGTTTCCAAAATAAAGCGCTGCCACGACACAACCTGCACCGCACACAGTGGCCCAGTTCATCTTACAGGATTCCCACCAATATTCTTTATCTTTTGCAAAAGTCGGAAAAATTCTGCGGTGTACTTCATACTTCATACGTTCAAGAATATAATCCGGCAAGTTATCACCAACGCACATAACAATTTCTGCAAACAGCCTGGCAGTTTCTGCCTGAAACAAATCCACCCATTCAATCGCATCTTCAGAACATCCGCCAAGAATATCGTTATGTGCCGGCAAACACCATGTGAACTCATCACATATGTATGAAATATAGTCAATAAGAGGTTCCAGATATTTTCCATCCTGAGTCAACCAATACGCAAGCATAATGTCATTGCATTTTCTTCTCCGCTCGAAATAGTTTTTTTCAAAAGTATTGCGGTTTCCGGTTTTGTAATACAACATATATTCACTCATTTTAAATGCAGGACTATCTTCTATGATTGCCTTATCCGCCGAGGAAATGATTTCTTCAATCATCGGTTTTGCTATTTTACTTTTCATAAGTTTTTCTCTTTTTTTCGAGGGGTCTACACCATAATAAAACTTCATTATCTCTTACCATCCTTTTTCTAAAATGATTCGAATGTATCTTATCGAGTCATTTGTAACATATCGAAATTACCGCAGGAAATTTTTATT
>JAZQJX010000064.1:0-18100 GCA_045541875.1 Clostridia bacterium
ACTGTGTTTTTGCCTCGCATTGCCGCAAAAACACTACACCGAAAATTCTTTGAACCTAAAACAAGATAAAATTGTTTGTTTTTCAAGGCGGAAGGTCGCAGGAATACTGACGTATTTCAAGACCGACAACGAAGGAAAACATCTATTTTACTTGTTTTGGGCGAGTTCGGATACTGACGCAACTGCTTAAGATAAATATTTTTCATAAAACTGCATAAAATTTATAGGTAAAATAAATTCGGAAACTATTGACAAATTGACAAAATTGCTTTATCATTGTACATAGTTACTCAAAACTTGCACTATCTTCCAAAAACTGATTGAAAATCAGGGAAGATTATGCCCGAAAGGAATGATAAATATTTTTAATGCGTTGAATTTTTTTGATCTCTCAAAGAGTATGGCGGGAGATTTTTTAAGTGGATATGAAAATGTGTGGGAAGCACTTCCCGATATCAAAGAATTTGTCACATCTTTGGGAAAAAGCCTTGATAAAAACATATATGATGAAATAAAAGAGAATGTGTGGGTGGCAAAAAGCGCCAAAGTTGCACCAACGGCCTTTATTGATGCGCCTTGTATTGTTGGCGAAGACTCCGAAATCAGGCACTCGGCATTCATAAGAGGCTCAGTTTTAATCGGCAAATCCTGTGTTGTGGGTAATTCCACAGAAATGAAAAATTCCATAATTTTTGATAATGTTCAGATTCCCCACTATAATTATGTGGGGGACTCCATCCTTGGCTATAGGTCTCACCTTGGTGCAGGGGCGGTAACGTCTAATGTGAAAAGCGATAAAACACTCGTTACAATAAAATGCAAAGACGAAAAAATAGAGACTAATCTCAAAAAATTCGGTGCAATTGTAGGTGATTTTACCGAAGTTGGCTGCGGAAGTGTTCTTTGCCCCGGATCTGTGATAGGAAAAGATTCAATCATATATCCTCTTTCAAGAGTGAGAGGATTTATCGAGGAAAAATCCATATTCAAGGATGAAAATAATATAGTTAAAAAGCAGGAAAAATCTGCACGCTGAGCCTGAGGCGTGATTTGATATACATCTTATCCGGCAAAAAACTCTGCGTGGTTTCTTTTATAGCAAAAAAGGAGGAAAAGATATGGGAAAGTATTTTGGTACAGACGGATTCAGAGGCGAAGCAAACAAGACTCTCACAGCGGAGCACGCCTTTAAAATAGGAAGATATCTTGGCTGGTACTATGGAAAAGAGCATAGATGCAAAGCGGTTATCGGAAAGGACACAAGACGTTCAAGTTATATGTTTGAATATGCCCTTTGCGCAGGTCTGACATCATCGGGCGCTGATGCATATCTTCTTCACGTTACCACAACTCCCTCTGTTTCATACATTGCAAGAACGGAAGATTTTGATTTTGGCGTGATGATATCTGCAAGCCACAATCCCTATTACGATAATGGCATAAAACTCATAAATTCCAAAGGCGAAAAAATGTCCGAGGCAATTTTGGACGAAATAGAAAAGTATATTGACGGTGAAATTCCCGAAATTCCCCTTGCTCTTGGTAAAGATATCGGAAGAACCGTTGACTATTCAGAGGGCAGAAACAGATATACAGGCTATATCATCTCCCTTGCAAGACACTCTTATAAGAATTTGCGCATAGGTCTTGATTCATCAAACGGAAGCACATGGATGCTTGCAAAAAGCATATTTGACACTCTGGGAGCCAAAACCTACTGTATCGGAAATTCACCCGACGGCATCAACATCAATGAAAACTGCGGCTCAACCCATATTGAATCGTTGTGTGAACTTGTGAAAAAGGAAAATCTTGACATTGGATTTGCCTTTGACGGCGATGCTGACAGATGTCTTGCAGTGGATAGCGACGGCAAGGTTTTAACAGGTGACCACATTTTGTATTTCTGTTCAAAATATATGAAAGAAAAGGGCGAACTTGAAAAGAATACCATTGCCGCAACTGTCATGTCAAACCTTGGACTTTTTAAAAGTCTGGAAGAAATGGGAATTGAATGTCAGGTGACAGATGTGGGAGATAAATTTGTGTACGAGGCAATGACCAAAGGCGGATTCTGCCTTGGCGGAGAAGAATCGGGACACATAATCTTTTCAAAATTTGCGTCAACGGGAGATGGACTCATCACCGCTTTAAAAATTATGGAAACATTCATTGAAAGCAAACGTCCCTCATCAAAACTGTCTGACGGATTCACCCTCTATCCTCAAATTACGGTGAACGTGAGAGTAAAAGATAAAAATGCGGCACTGTCTAATCCGAATGTGCAAAAAGCAAAAGAAAAAATAGAAAATGAACTTTCCGGAAACGGCAGAATATTGGTGAGAAAAAGCGGAACAGAACCTCTTTTAAGGGTTATGGTTGAAGCAGAAACAAAAGAAAAATGCGAGGAGTTTTCAAATTATGTGGCAGATGTAATAAGGGAAAACGAAAATTAATTTAAAATCTACTCCTTACTATTTTGAATAATAACACAAAAACAACCACTCTTGTCCGTGACAAGCGGATGAGGGTGGTTGTTTTTTTGTATGGGATCCTTTGTAGAATGGAGGGATAGACAATTTTTATGGCGGGATTGTTCATATATTGATACAAAATTACAGTTTTTCAAACAAAATTTACTATAAATATAATGGAGAATATGATAAAATTCTGTTGATGCGCAAGAAAAAATGATTCGAAAAAATAATACTATTTTCCCGGAGTCGTTTTTGTCCATCACGTCGCTAATTTCACATTGATTTGGATATTTTCCCATGATATAATAGTTAATATGCTGCTTTTGCAGGATATATTTTGGAAGTATTAATTGTAAAAATCCAATGCAAAATTTCTGTAGTATTTTTTATGTAATCGCAAAAAAAACAGTGGAATTTACATTTTATTTTTTTGTAAAATGAATGTGTACCTAATATCCAATGGTGCAAAATCTGTGTAAAATGTAAAAACAGACACTTGAGATGTCAAGCATGGACACACAACAAAACATCTCAGGCTATAGCAAATGTATAATTTGATAGTGTATAATAATTGTAGAAAGCCGGGAAAGATAAGAACCTTTATATAATAAAAAACCCGGAAAATCCGGGTTTGGAATATTTGTATTCAAGTGAATTTTCATAATGCAGGAAACATGTAATGTATCACTGGTCTTCCTCGATATCTTCCTTATAAATACCGTCAATATTGGAACTTATAACAATCTGAGGGCAGATTTCAATTGTCTTTGGTGGCTCCTTATGTTCTGCAAGATATTCATACATTGCTTTGATTGCGGTTGTTACAAGTTCTTTAATATCCTGATATATTACACAGTCAAGAATTCTGTTTTTAATAAATTCAACAGAATGGTGGTTGATGTCTGAACCTACAATTTTGATATCTTCACCCTTGTCACGGATGTATTCGCAGGCTGCAAGAAGATTTGATGTAGTGCAGTATATACCCCTTATGTGTTCGTTTAAACTGTTTGAGTTTTTGAGAATCTGATTCATTATATCGTAACTGTCAAGAGTTTCAAAAACTCCCACAACATTAATGTGTTTAACGTGCATACGGAATTTTTCCGAAACACTTATAAAGCCTTCAACTTTGAGCCTGTGCTCCGGATCGTTTTTGTTGCTTACAAAAACGATAATGTTTGATTCAAGAGGTGCCATAAGCGCCATCATATGAGCAGCAATCTGACCGGAACGGTAGGCGTCTGTATGTACTGAACAGATGATTTTTTCACTATCCAGTGAAGGGTGCCCGATAATGGTAACTTTAATGTCTGTGCCCTCAAGTTCATTTAAAACCTGATCCATTCCAAAGGGGGGAACGGCATACATAACAATACCGTGAACACTGTCTTTAACACACTTTTTAAAAGCAAGTCCTATTTCACGTACTGAGTTGACGTTTTTAACTTTGTAGTAAATAGCCCTGACATTATAATCCATAAGCCGTTCAAACTCTTTGTCAATTGCTTTTTTGGCAACGGAATACTGCTCCGGCGGATTGGTTGGAATGACAACTCCGATTACAATTGTTGACCTTGCCATGCATTGGGCAACTTTGTTCACCTTATATCCAAGTTCGTCTGCCGCATCCAGGATTTTCTTTTTCATTGCCTCTGAGATTCCGCTTTTGTTGTTCATGGCTTTGTTGATAATACCGTAGGAAACACCCAGATGATTTGCAATATCTTTTATTGTAACTCTCTTTTTACTTTCCATTATGTTTGTCTCCTGTAATTTTGATAATACATATACTAACATAAAATAATGAATTTGTCAAAACACATAGAAAACCGGGCAGAATCTGCACCCTGTGGTGAAAGTAACCCGAATACATCATATACTGCAAGTGTATCTTATAGGATTTCAACTAAAAGTTGAAATTTTTAAAATGACAGCGGGTTTGTGAATCGTTTCACAAAAACTTGTGTGCATTCATTACGAAAAAGAAACGCCTGTGAAATCATCATGAAACAAAAATATGTATACGTAATGGTAAAAATCACTAAAAAATCCATGTATACACACAATTAAAAAACCATTTATTGGTTAATTTGCACAAAAACCTTGAAATTTTGTGGTTTTTAACAAAAATACTCAACTTTTTTGACGAAACTAACGAAAATGCCCGGTTTGGCGGTAAATCCAACAAAAACCTGTTGAACTACAACTTGTTTTAAGGTATACTGATATCCAGGTATAAGTATGCAGTCAGTATGTGAATTCCGGCATGTTTTACAAGTATCATTTTAATAATAAATCGAAAAAAGCGAATACTTTTTTGCGTAGAATTATACTTTAAAAAATTCTTTTGGTATGATAGAATTTATTCACATTAAAATTACACAAATTCAATCAGTTATAATTATTAAGAAACTTCGCAACGAATTTCAACAGATATGCCGCAAAAAACACGCAGAATGTCTTAGTAGATTACTATATAAATTTAAAAGGAGGAACAAAGAATGTTCAAAAACATCAGGAAAATTGTAAGTTCTTTTCTGACAGCAGCTCTCATTGTATCAAGTTTTTCTACTATGGGAATTGCCGCAGAAGAAACTGCGAGAAAAGTTATTGCGTCAGACAATTTCCAGTCTTACACAAAAGGCGCTTCAACTGTCGGAAGTTACGGCGGTGCAGCCAAAGGAAACCTCTGGAAACTTGAAGAAGACGAAACCGGCAACAAATATTTTGCCATGACGATTAACACCACAAGCGATGCCCACCTTGACGGAACTTTCGGTGAGGCAATGACCGGCAAGTTTGTGTTTCAGTTTGATATGAGATTCCGCGACTACGGCCCTGTTACCAAATGGCTCTATTTTATGGACGATGGCGGAAAAGATATTTTTATTCTTGATATCAACCCCGACGGAAAAATCACAACCCATAACGGTGTGGCAATCGGTAACTATGCTCTCAATATGTGGTACACGATTGTTGTGGAACTTGACTGTAAGGCAGGAATGATGAACATTAAGTTCAACAATAAATGGAGAGTTCTTGATCATCCCATTGGCGAATGTGCTCCTTCAAAGTGGAGATTCCATATGCGTTCACCCTCAGGTGAAAGTACGGTTGATCTTGATAATATTTCTGTATACACAGGAGCATATACTATGGAAGAAATAAAACAGTCAGAAGAGGCAACCACACCAAATGCATCAACTTCAACTTCAGATCCCTATGCAGCAAAATATGACCTTAGTGCAATGTATGTTGGAAAAGATTCCACACTTGTTAAAGGTCAGCAGGTATACATATCACAAAACGACGAAATCGTTCCCTATAAAAACGGTGAAGTTAAGATGGTACCCGTGAAGGCGTTCACAGAAAGTCTTGGCGGAACAGCATCCTGGGATCCTGCAGATTCAAGTGCAACATTCACCGCTAAAGGAAAAACCGTGAAACTTTTTAACGGCAAACGTACTTGTATTGTTGACGGAGTTGAAAAAACACTCATGTGTCCCGCTGATGTGGGAGCAGGCAATGTGTTCTATGCTCCCGCAAAGGATCTTTGTGAATTTTTCGGTCAGTTCTTCCACGAAGAAGATAACGGTCTTATTATCTATAGTGACAACGACCACTCAAAGGACCTTGACTGGGTAGGCAACATGAAGTTTATGAGAAATCTTTGTGAAAGTTTCATGTTTGATGACGTAACCGGTGCAGAACTGACTGCAAAGATTGTGGCAAATCATCCGAACAATCATCATCCCCGTCTCATATTCACAGAAGAAAAATTTGCAAAAATCAGAGCAGAAATTAATGATCCCAACGGTGACCCTGTATATAAGAAGATGTTCAACGAACTCAAAAGTCACTGCGAAGGATATATGAAACAGACTCCTTCAGGTTATGAAATCAGAGATGGAATCCGTCTTCTCTATGTTGTAAGAGAAAATGAAGACAGAATGCTTGCTCTTGCAATTCTCTATAACCTTACAGGCGAAGAAAAATATGCAAGAAGAGCATATGAAGAAATGTATGTATCCTCCTGCTTTGTAGACTTTAACCCCTATCACTTCCTCGATGTTGGTGAAATGGCGGCGTGCCTCGGTCTTACCTACGACTGGATGTATAACTGGATGGATGACAATCAGAGAAGAATCATCCGCGAAGCAATCATCAAAAAAGGTATCTATCCCATCATAGAAGACTTTGACGGTCTCCCAAGAAGCCGCTCCTGGAACTGGAGAGGCGAACTTGCCGACAACTGGTGTCTTGTTATCTCAGGCGTTGCAGTTGGTGCAATGGCTGTTGTTGACGAAGCATATAACCTTGACAGGATAAACTGCGAAAGAGCAATGGAACAGTGCCTCATTGACATAAGAAGAGCCCTCAGTCTCTTTGCTCCCTACGGTGCATATGAAGAAGGTTTTAACTACTGGGATTATGCAATGAGATTTTATGTTCAGACCATGGGATGTCTTGAAACTGCAGTAGGCGATGACTTTGGATATTCCGATGTTGTGGGAATGTCCATGACACATCAGTATTTAAGTGCTATGAACGGTTCTGTTCAGGCATTCTCCTACCACGATACAGGTGAAGCCGGAGTAACATGGCACTCACCGGTTCTGTGGCTTGCAAAAACATTTAACGATCCTTCAATTGCACAGCCAAGAGTTGAGCAGATAAAGAGATCAAGTTCAGGTAAAACAAATATTATCTGGGATTTCTATTTCTACGATCCTGCATTTAACAATGTTTCAAATGCCAACAGACAACTTGATGTATCTCTTCCCATAGCAGAAGTTGCAACAATGAGATCAGGCTTTGATGTTCAGGATATGTGGCTTGGTCTCCACTGTGACGATCCAATCGGCGGTGAAGGTCATGACCATATGGACTCAGGTGTATTCGTTCTTGATTCTCAGGGTGTCAGCTGGTTCTTTGACCTTGGTGCCGACGGTTATAATATAGGAAACTATGGTCACGCATACCGTGTAAGAGGTGAAGGACATAACCTTGTAATCTTTAATCCTACTGCCAACTATTCACTCAAATATGGCGGTAATGCATATATGGAAAAATTCAGCAGCGAAGCACAGGGTGCTTATGCAATAGGTAATCTTGACGATGCACACAGAGACGATATCGGAGTTATCTCCCACAGGCGTGGTGCAAAACTTGACGATATGAGAAGAGTTGCAACAATTCAGGATGAAATAAGACTTTCCAAACCTGCTGACATGTACTGGTTTGCTCACACAAGAGCAGAAATTGAAATTTCAGAAGACGGAAAGAGTGCAATCCTTACCCGTCAGGGCAAGAAACTCCTTGCAAAAATCATAAACGGAGAAGGTGCAACATTCTCAGTTATGCCTGCAGCTCCCTTCCCACAGTCACCTCAGAATCCGAATCAGGCCAAAAATGTCGGTGTAAGCAAACTCACAATTCATATTCCTGAAGTTCAGAATATTGACCTTTGTGTAAGTTTTGTAGACTATAACGATGCATACTATGACGGTATGTATAATATGGAATATAAACCTCTTGATGAGTGGGATATCCCCGACGGTGAACTTGCAGATACAGGAATTGCCCTTGCAAGCGGAATCTATGTAAACGGTGAACTCATTCCCGGATTTGATCCCTACAAGGATATATACGCTCTTGGCGGTGAAAATCTTGAAGAGGCTATGAATAATGTAACTGCCACAGGCGATGGCGAAATCATCATCAAAAAGGTTGAAGGCACAGCAGGAACAGTTTCAGTTCTTGTAATGGGAACAGGCTACCAGAGACCTAAGATATACACCCTCAAGTTCAATATGGGCGGCGGAATCGGAGAGCCTGCAGGAAAATATGTTATCCAGCCTGTAAAAATTGAGGTTAGTGACATTCCTCAGCCTGTAAATGCTCCTGAAAACCTTGCCGATGGCGATCTTACCACAAAATGGGCAGCAGAGGGCATTCAGTGGATTCTCTATGACCTTGGTGCCGTGAAAGATCTCGACAGCGTGAGCATAGCATTTATGGAAGGCGACATAAGAACTGCTCAGTTTGAAATCTGGACATCAGAAGACGGTGTAAACTTCAAGCAGTGGTTTGACGGCGATGCAATGCCCACACTGGAACTTGAAAACCACAAACTTCCCGGAGCAAAAGCACAGTATGTGAAAGTTGTTGTAAAAGGTTATAACAACAATCCGGGTAACTGGAACTCCGTAATGGAACTTAGAGTTTATGCAGCATAAATCAGATAAAGAATGAATCCGGCGGGAGCAAAAGACTTTGTTTCCGCCCGGAATCGGATTTAACTACCTATTATAATAGGAAAGGAATGAAACAAATGGCAAAACAAACAAAAAGACTGCTTGCTCTTTTTATAGCATCTGTTATGTGTTTTTCTCTTTGCTTGCCGTCATTTGCAGCAAATGCCGCTGAGGAACAGTTGTATTTCTATGATTTTGAAACAGATGATCCATCAGGCTATTTTGCCGCTATACCCGGATGGAATGTCAGCGGAACAAAGCAGCAGTTCACCATCGTGGACTGGGAAGGCGAAGATGCTGAAAAATGGGGCAAGGTTTTAAGATATGACAACGGTCCCTCAAACGAACAGGCAAGAATCGGAATTGGCGGATCATATGACACGGTGGGTTTTGACTTTTCGTTCTGTTTCGGAGAAGTGACAAATGCCGTGAAATTAAGTTTCCGTCAGGCAAGCGGTGACTTTTATGGTCTGGTTCTTGGTGCAGACAAGAAAGTTAAACTTTATGAAACCAATGCTGTTGCAACATATGAAACAGATGTATGGTATGATATAAGTATAGTTTTAAGCAAGAGTAAGAAATATTCAAAACTCAAATTCAAAGAAAGTTCATCTGATGAATGGAAAGAATTTGACTTTTTCACAGATAGAGAAGGAACTGCCACAGACTCATTGTTCTTCGATATATACGGCGGTGCTCAAAGTAACGGTGAAGTAAAATATTTCGATAATATGAGAATATATACTTACGGTGATGAATTTGCTCCTTCACTTTCAACCTACAGTGATGATTTTGAAGACGGAATCAACCACGCATCTTCCGTAACAGATTATACAACCCACTGGAAGTCGATGAACACCAACTCTCAGACAGAAATCACAGCAGAGCCTCTTGAAGGATATGAGGGTAAAGTTCTTAAATTAAAAGATGTTTCTTCATCTGCATCACAGGTGAATCTGACAATTGGAAAATACCCCTTCACAGATGCATCAGCCCCCGACGTACGTCATATTATGACATGGAAAATGGGTGCAAACTTTGACGGCGGTAATGCATGTGTATATATGAAATATGTTTCTCCCCAGAGAAATTCCAAAAGTGAAGTAAATCTTCTCACCTTAAAAGAGAATCAGGTAATAATGGAAGACAAAGACGGTTACCACACATTCGATGCAAAAATCGAACCCGGTAAACTCTATGACGTAACCTATCTCTACGATGCAAAATCAAAAGTTGCAGTTCTTTCCGTTGTTGACGGAAACGGAGATACAATTTCAAAATTCCTTGATCTTGGACTTTTTGGTTCAGAATATGGCTATGTGTATAACATAGAATTTGCAAACGGCTCCGTAGGTGAGAACACAGTATATGTTGATGATTTTTCATGGGACATCAGTTCGGTAGAATTTGAACTTTCAGATTGCTATGTTAAAAGCGGAAATTCAGACGATTCAGACCTTGACGAAACTGTAGTTTTTGAATATACAGATATGGTTGAGGAAAATATCGAACCTGTAGTTACAGTCAAAAAAGACGGTGCAGAAGTTGATACTGCCTACATAGTTACAGGAAAAGGCAACACAGTTCAGATTGCATTTGATGAACTTGAAAGAAATTCTTCCTATGAAGTTTCTCTTTCGGGAATAAATTCAGTTTTTGGAGATTCATCATCTAAAAACACAGTAAGTTTTGTCACATCAGACTATGCGGTAGATGTAGAAACCATTTCCGTATCAGACGGCGTTATAACTGCAAATCTCAAGGGCACATTCAAAAATGGAACAGAGGCATATATTGCAGCATCAGCATATGACAGTGACGATAACATAACAGAAGTTAAACTTCTTCCCATAGAAGTCCCCTACAGAGATGCAGAAAATGTAACTTTCACACCCGAATTTGAAGGTGACTACAGTTACATAAAAGCAGTTGTTATAAGAAACTTTGCATCTGCAATTTTCTATTCAGCCAATGTTCCCACAGATGGCGGAGAAATTGAAGATGGCATGCAAGACGAAGAATATGAAGCAATCACTTCAATAGAAATAGACGAAGACTCTTTCACAGTTTGCGGTGAAAACATTTCAGAAGACAGTTCGGTCATTGGAATTCAGGTTCTGAAATCAGGAAAAACATGGACAGACCTTTCGGGATTTGATTATGAAAACGGTGACATCACCGAAATCCTTGCAGGATTTGATTCTGTGGCAGATGTGGAATATGGCGAAGGCTATTCATTCACACAGAAACTTTCCGGTGGTGAAATGCCTGCATTTAGAATTCGCTTTGGCGATGGAATCATCACCTATTATGATCCTGTCTTAATGGAAAACATCAATAATGCTCAGACTGCAGACGAACTTTCAGAAATTGTTAAAGCAGATTCGGCAGTATGGGATGAAATGAGTGCAGTTGTGGAAAATCTCGAAGATGACGAAGAAGCACTTTTCTGGCAGATTCTTTTAGATACCAAAGACAATTTGAAGGATGATGGCAAAGCCCTTTCACTTCCTGCACAGGTGACAGAACTTGCACCGGGAGTATCTGCCCTTGCAAGACTCAAAACTTCAGGAAAAGATGAACTTAAAAATCTTTTTGACACACTTGCAGACGAGGGAATATTTGAAACAAATTCGTATGAAATATATGCAGGAGTCGGTGATTTTGAAGGTTTCGGAATGTCTGCTTCCCAGAAGGATTCTTTTGTAGCTCACATTCAGAAAAACGTAAGTGACTATGTATATATTGAAGATTTTGTCAGTGACTTTGACGAAAACGCAGTATTTTATGCGATAAAAGACGGTTCAAAACAAAGAATCAACAAAATCCTCACCACATCAGATCTTTTAGATTCAGATGAATTCCCCACATATGAAACTTTGAATGCCACAAAACGCAACACCGTATGTTCAGAACTTGGCACAAGCAAACTTTTCACATCAATAGAGTCTCTTGAAGATGCTGTTGAAAGTGAATCAAAAGCAGCCAAGAAAATTAAAGAAGAAAACGGTGGCGGCGTAGGCGGCGGCGCAGGCGGTGGTGCAGGCGGCGGTTCATATTCCAACAACAAAGGTCAGCCTGTTGTGTCTGTCGGCGAAGAAGATAAAGAAGAAGTGAAAGTCCTTTCCTTTGATGATATCAAAAATGTTGAATGGGCACAAAAAGCAATCAATGCTCTTGCAGAAAAGAAAATCGTATCCGGTGACGGAAAAGGAAGTTTCAGACCAAACGATTTTGTCACAAGAGAAGAATTTGTAAAAATGCTTGTTCTCACTCTTAACATTTCCACATCATCTGCTGATGAAAACTTTGATGATATCACATTTTCCGATTGGTGTCGTCCCTATGTTGCAGCGGCAATTTCCAAAGGAATTGTAAACGGCATAGACGAAAATAACTTTGGTAAGGGAAGAATAATCACAAGAGAAGAAATGGCAACAATGACCTACCGTGCATTATCTGCTATGGGCATAATGCTCGGCGGTGTCCATAAAGATGAATTTGCAGATATCAGTTCAATCAGTGACTGGGCAAAGGAAGCTTGCGTGAAGATGCAGGAGGCAGGCATCATAAATGGTATGGGTCAAAACCACTTTGCACCAAAAGAAAATGTAACGAGAGCACAGGCAGCAAAAATACTCTATGAAGTATTATCAAGATAAGGAGGGGATAAATTATGAAAAAAATACTTTCAGTTGTTTTAGCACTTTCATTGGTTTTGGCAACTTTTTGCATATCCCCCGTGTCCTATGCTGATGAAAGTTATTCGGAAAAAGCAATAGAAGTTGTTGCAAAACTTGGACTTATGGAAGGACGTCTGACATATAGTCCGGACATTGAAATAACCAGAGGAGACCTCATAGCATCGGTTCTCAACCTTTGTCCTTCAGAGTCTCAGGCAGGGAATTCTGTTTTCACAGACCTTGAAAAAGACCATCCCAATTTTACAGCCATTATGACAGCTTATAATATGGGGTTGGTTGCAGGTTTTGGTGACGGAACTGTTCGCCCGGATGATGCGGCAACAGTTTCACAGGCAATGAAACTTATTTATTATGCCCTTGGCTATAAGGAGTTTCTTTCACAGGTCACAAGTCCTGCCCAGGCAGTTGAAACAGCAAATGTGGGTACCTTTAGTGATACAAACTCATCGAAGATTCTCACATCGGGAAAACTTGCAGACCTTCTCGTGCAGGCAGGAGAAAGTTATCCTCTTGAAGCACAGCAGATCACAAAAGACGGCAATGCAACATTCAAATATTACACTGCAAAAGAAACAGTTTTAGAAAGATATTATGACATTGTAAGAGTTGAAGGCGTGGTAACATCAGCCGGCGGAATGAATCTTATTGCCGGACAAAGTTATAATTCCGACTGGATTGTAATTGCAGGAACAGTTCTTAAAAAGGATGCGGTAAGTGCAGACTCATTCTTCGGTCAGAGAGTTGTTGCATATTACCGTCAGCACAGTGATATGAAAGACAAACGTCTTGTATGTCTTTATTCCTACAACAACACCGTTCACGAGATTTCAGCCGAAGACTATGACGGCTATACAGACGGAAAACTCTACTACGAAGTGGGCGATATGGAATATGAAGATATAGACCTTAGTTTTTCATCGGCAGATATGTTTGTAAACAATGTTTTGGTTGCAAATCCCGAAGAGAGTTATTTTGATATCAATTCAGGAAAAATCACTCTCATCGATAACAACCTTGACAAAAAGATTGATGTTATTATCGTTGTTGAGTATGAGACATATGTTGTTGAATCCGTAAATGCATCACTCAATGCAATTTTTGGAAAATATAACGACGAGGCACTTCTTTTAAATGAATATACAAATGTCAGCATGCTTGATGAAAACGGTAATGTAATATATCTTGAAGGTCTTTCACCAAATGATGTTCTCTCTGTTGTAAAAGCGGGAGACAAGTCAAACATCTCTCTTGTATATGCTTTCACTGAACTTCGCGGAACCATTGAAGAAACAAGAGAGACAAACGGCAAATTATATGTGACAATTGAAGGAAAAGAATATGGGGTAACAGATGATTGTTATCACTATGAAGGCTCTTTCCTCACAACCGGCAGAGTAGGTCTTTTCCCGCTTAACACTATGGGTGAAGTTGCAACCTACAGATCATACGGTGAACTTGACCGCTTTGGATATATCATTCAGACAAAGCAGACTCCCGGAATGACAAGCACCGTAATGTCAAAAATTCTTGACCAGAATGGTGAAGTTGTCATATATGAATATGGAAAAAATGTTAAAATCGACGGCAAGGTGAGAAACTCTGTTGATGCAACACAACTTCTTAACGGAGTTCTCGTTTCCTACACAGTGTCTGACGGAATTATGAAAACTGTTGACACTCCCTTCAAGAAGGTTTCAGACGGTACAAACGTAACCTATGAAGGCCTTGGCGAAGACGAAAGCCATCTCAATTCTCTCCAACTTTACTTTGACGGCTACGAAGAAGGAAAAACCACTGAAAAATATAAAGGTACTTCGGGAATTCTCGGCGGAAAAGTTGCACTTGACAAATCCGCTCCCATATTTGTAATTCCCACAGGTGATGCAGTTCAGGATTCAGACTATAAGGTTTATCCGATGAGTCAGCATCTGGTTCACGATGCAATGTACCAGCTTTCTGCATACAAAATGCAGGACAGAAGCCTCATTGCGGACGTGGCTGTTCGTTACACAGAAGTTTCAGGATCAAACGAAACAGTTACCAGCGATACAAGCCCAATATTTGTAGAAAGTGCGCGCAGAATTCTTGATGCAAACGGTGACCCCGTTACAAAGATTGTTGGTTATAAGTCCATGAACAGAATGGAATTGTATCTTACAGATGAACTTGCAAAAGAAATCAATTATACAATTAGCGGTGGAGACCTTATAAAAGTAACATACAACACAGAAAAATACATCAAAGGTATAGAAATTCTCTACAGCTATGCAGCACGTTCAATGGTAGGTTCAAATCCAAGTGCCGATATGATGGCGGTGTTCCGTGTTATGAATGCCAACGTATATAAGAGAGTTGACAATATGATTATTTCAACAACTCAGGAACTTGTTCCCGGCACAGACTATGAGGGAAAAGAAATTGCCAACGAGGAACTCCGTAACCTTTCAACATATGGAATGCTCAAATATGATGAAAGAACAGAAACAATTTCAAAGGCTTCTCCAACAGACATAGTTCCCTTTGAAAGCACAGGTTCTGTTTGTTCGGAAATTCTTGTGTATGACAGATATGGCGATCCTAATGTAATTTATGTATTTAACGATTCCAAAAAATAATAGATACAATATAATGCTATTTATCTGCTCCTAAAAAATAGATGGATTCAGTGCCACTCTCCGGCTTCCCCCGGAGAGTGGCGGAATCTGAATCCGTGCACAGGATGATATGTAAAAGTTAATAAAGACTTTGTTGATTTTTACATATTATCATAAAAGACATTCATTAAAAGTCTTGACAACACCTTATAGTATTTGATAACATTAATTGTTAGGCATAGTTTAGCGAACTGTGCCGGAAGGAGTCAAAAATGAAGCTTTTAACGCTTGAAGAACATCGCGATAGAAAAGCAAACATTTTGTATGCCGAATCAAAAGTTAAAAAGTATCTTCGCAGAGAAAGAGTGCATGATTACCTTCCCGGACAGGTAATATACAATCTTGGTGAATATCCTGCACCCTTTTCAATCCGCCCCACGGAATATGACTATAATCTCATAAAGTCACTTTCTGAAAAAGGGGTGGGACTCATTCAGATTCACGAAGAATGGAACGATGCCATAAGAGTTCTTGGTGCAGATAAATACACCTCTCACGATCCCGAAGGATTAAGAGAGTTTATCAAACTCTGCCACCGGTTCGGCATAAAAATCATTCCATACTTTTCAAGTTGTTTCTTTGATGAGAGAGATCCTGATTTCACAGAAAAATTCTCACCAAAGCATAAACATAATCTCAACTGTTCGTATTTCCGCTACAGAATGTGTGATCCCGATTCTGCAGAGTGGGATGAATATTCATCAAGAAAAATGGACAGCATTCTGAATGATTATGAATTTGACGGAATATTTAATGATATAGGCTACTATGTGGACCACTCAAAGGTTAAAAATGCTTTCATTGACTACGATCCCATCTTTGAAGATCAACTTTCAAGAATATATTCAAGAGTCAAGGAATTTGGCGGAATAGTAAAAATTCACGCAGGAAAGAATCTTGCCCCCTCCGCCAAAGAAAAGATTTATGACTACATATGGGTAGGAGAGGGAGTAGATTCTGTGGATGATATGGTATCCACCGCTCAGTTTGACCCCTACATAATCGCTTGTCCTGACTTTAAATATATGGATGAACAAAAGGAAGAAGAGTTCTACGCAAAGACAATTCCTTTCATGCAGTTTATTCTGAGAGTTGACGGAAGACCTGTCACAGGAGAGAGGGAAGAAGTTCCCGGAATTGACTATCTCCGCGGCAAGGCAAAAGATGAAAAAGTACATTTTAATAAAGTAAAACACTGGTATCAGAATCATCCTGACGGCCCTCATGTGTACAGTGAGTGGTCATCAATTCCCGACAACCCCAAAATGCGTGAGCGCTGGTTTGAGTATTTCGATCTCTACAAGCCCATGGTGGAAGAAAACTCTATCTGCTATATGGACATAAGAGATTCTGAAATAACAAAAAGTCCCCTTTCAAAGGGCGTGCATATGAGTCTTTTTGTTAACGAAAAACTCTACCTTTGCATTTCAAACCTTGGTGACAGTAAAGAGACAATTGAATTTGCAGACAGATGGGTTGACAGACAGACAGGAGAGGAAGTATTGTCTCTCACTCTGGATGCAGGGAAGATGAAGTTTTTGAAACTTTCAAGATGAGTTTTGAGTAATTTATTACAAGACTTAAAAGATATCTGACAAATTCTGATTTACCGGTGTAAATTTTGAGACCGGAGGTAATTTCAAATCAGTATGAATCAGATTATTGTTCAGGGTATCGGAGTGCTTGCTCTCATTTGCTCTCTCATATCCTTTCAGCAGAAAAAAAGAATATGGCTTATGATTTTTCATATGTCAGCAAGCATTCTTTCAGCAATTCAACTTTTCCTTTTAGGCGCCTATGCAGGAGCAGCCCTTGACCTGATTGCCTTTATAAGAACACTCATTTTCTCTTTTGGCAATCGCTTTATGAGACTGGGGCTTGGAACATGGAGGGCAATCTTTTTGGGACAAATGCTTGTTGCAGGTGCACTCACCTTTACCGATATATATTCACTTCTTGCAATACTTGCAGGTTGTCTTTCAACGGTGGCACTGAGCATGAAAAAAGATTTTCATGTAAGGCTGATTTCACTTTTTGTATCACCTTGCTGGATAATATATAACATTGTCTACGGAGCATATGCCGGAATCTTAAATGAACTCATTGCTGTGGTGTCAATAGTTATTGGCATATACAGAAATGATATAAAAAAGAAAAATGAATTGCACGATGAAGCGTGCATGAATTGAAACCTGCGGTTTCATGAATTGTGCTCTTTCAGAGCACATGAATTGCACCTGAAGGTGCATTAAGGAAAAAATCGATAAATCGATTTTAATGATAAGTATATTGGTGATGATATGAAAGAAAATGCGCTCATAGATTTGTCAAGACAGTTTGCTATAGATATAATAAATTTGTGTGGAACTATTGGAGAAACACGTAAATGGACAGTTTTGGTAAATCAGCTGTTGCGAAGTGGCACAAGTGTTGGAGCAAATATTCACGAAGCAAATTATGGATCCAGTAAGCCGGATTTTATAAATAAGATGCAAATTGCATTGAAAGAGTGTTTTGAAAGTGAATATTGGCTTGGGATTATGAAAGAAACGCAAATAATAAGTGATGTTCAGTATGAAGATTTATATAGAAAATGCAGCAAAATAAGAGCAGTTCTCATCGCTACTCTGAAAACTGCGAAAAACAGAAACATAAAATAGCAGAAAATCGCATGGCGATTTTCAACCATAATGTCAGCCTTGCTGACAATTCATGCACGCGAAGCGTGCAATTCATGGCGAAGCCAATTCATGACAATTTTGTTGTCAATTAATTTAAGAAGGCGAAGCCAATTCACGACAACTTTCGTTGTCAATTCATTTAATTCAGGTTACATGATTTTCGAAAGAAAATCTTTGTAATACATATTTTATTTTTTAGGAGGAATAAAAAATGACAAAAGCAGAACTTCAAGTAAAATTTGAAGCTGGCCGTAAAGCGATTCGCAATGCGGTAGACTTCCAGCTCGGTTTCCTTGGCGAAGGCGGAAAGTATATCTGGGACGG